>DASRZB010000056.1:0-10120 GCA_035653855.1 Acidothermaceae bacterium
CACGCCACCGCACGCGACCGGCTGGCCGACGTCCCGCCCGATCACGAAAATGCCCTGTGGCGGGGCGAATTCGGCGACGGCAAGCTCGGTGACGTCACGACCGCCGTACCGCACGATGTACTCCTGTTGCACGGCCTCGATCAGCTCGAGCGACTCGGGTGCGTCGAGCGCCGCTGCGGTGAACTCGATGTGTGTCACGAACGTGACCGCCAGCCGTGATCGACCGGACCGATGCCGCGACCGAGCGCGAATCCGGCCGCGATCGCACCTGTGACGTAGTCCTTCGCGAGTTGCACGGCGTCGGGGACCTCGTGGCCCAGCGCGAGAAACGAAGCGATCGCACTCGCCAACGTGCACCCGGTGCCGTGCGTGTGCCTGTTGTCGAGTCGGGGCGCCCGATAGAGGTATTGCGTCGTTCCGTCGAACAGCAGGTCAGTGGCATCACCGTCGAGATGCCCTCCCTTGACCAGCACCCACTTCGGCCCGAGTGCGTGCACGGCTTCGGCAGCCTCACGAAGCCCTGCCTCGTCGCTCACCATAATGCCGGTCAGCTGCGCAACCTCGTACAGATTCGGAGTCACCACTGTTGCGACCGGCAGAAGTTCTGCCTTGATCGCACCGACCGCATCGGGTGCGAGCAGCGAATCACCGTGCTTGGAGACACCGACGGGATCGACGACGACCGGAACGTCGAGGCCGACAAGTTCCGTAGAGACAAGCGAAACCAGGCCGGACGACGCGAGCATCCCGGTCTTGACCGCGTCGACGCCGATGTCGCTAAGCACCGAATCGAGCTGAGCCTGGACTGCAACCGGTGCCAACTCCCAGTAGCCCTGAACGCCGAGAGAGTTTTGCGCGGTCACGGCGGTCACCACGGTCATGCCATGCACGCCGCACGCCAGCATCGTCTTCACATCGGCTTGAATGCCTGCCCCGCCGCCGGAATCGGAGCCCGCGATCGTCAGCACGCGTGGCAAGGTCATGCCTCTATTGTCCCCGACGCCGCGTTGTCTCAACTACTCCGCTGTCTCAACTACTCCGCTGTCTCAACTACTCTGCCGGCATCGAACGCGTGCCTGACCTGATGACCAGGGCGAGGCCGCCCAGTAGCAGCAGTGCGGCCGGGACCTGCTCGAGCCGAACGTGCTGGTGCAAGAAGAGTGCAGCGATCAGAGTCGCGCCCGGCACTTCGAACAGGATTGCCAGGCTGACGATCGTTGCGCTCGTCGTCTTGAGCACCCGATTGAAGACCGAGTGACCGAGCAACTGGGCACCGGCAGTCAGCGCGACGATCCGAACCCAATCGGCGCCGCTGTAGCCGTGCAGGCTTTGCCGTCCGATCAGGCAGACGACGAGGAGCAACACCGCGGTCACCGAATAGCACAGCGATGTATAGCTCGTGGTCGTCACCGTTCGTCGGACGGCTGCACCCGCGGTCACGTAGCCGGCCGCCAACATGCCGCCGATCAACGCCAGCAGGTCGCCGGTCAACGCGCGCCCCGACACCCGAACGTCGAGCCCGGTCAAAAGGGCGGCCGCGAGCACCGCGATGACGATCCCGACCCATGCCGAGCGGCGAATCACCGCGCCTTGAGTGCGGGCAAGAAGGGCCGCCCAGACGGGTTGAGAGGCAACGAGCGCGGTCGACGATGCGACCGATGTGTAGCGAAGACTGGGAATCCAGGTGGCGAAGTGCGTGGCGAGAAGCGTCCCCGCAGTGACGATCAGCCGCCATTCGCGCCGCGTCAGACCTCGTAGCTCCGACCGGCGCCGGGTCACGGCGACGGACATCATCGCGACCGCACCCAGGCCGTTGCGCCAAAAGGCGAGCGCGAGCGCGGGCGCTGCCGTGGCCACGATCAAGGGTCCGGACGTCGAAACTGCGGTCACGGCGACCGCGATCAGCGTGAGGTCGGTCCTCGACGGCAACGCCAATTCGTGCGCCGGTCCGGGTGTCGTCTCGCCCTCGCGCATTCCGGTCATGATGCCATTGACGGGGCCACGCCGAGCCGCTGCTCCGCCGCAACCCCGCGCTGCGTTCCCGGACTACGCGTTCATGCGGGGGTGGATGACACCTGCACCTCGCCTGTGATCGGATCTATTGCCGCACGCGTACTGGCGGCTCTCGGCCCTGCCTACCGGAAGGAACCCTGATGCCCACCTCCACGCCTGTGCTGTTCATCCACGGCCTTTGGCTACACGCCACCTCCTGGACCCCGTGGCTCGAGGTCTTCACAGCGGCCGGCTACGACGCGTCTGCCCCTGGCTGGCCAGGCGATCCGGCGACCGTGAGCGAGGCCCGCAGCAACCCGCAGGCCATCGCCGGGCACGGCATCGACGACGTGGTCGAGCACTACGCGAAAATTATCGGCGGTCTCGCAACCAAGCCGATTCTCATCGGCCATTCCTTCGGCGGGATGATCGCCCAGAAGCTGCTCGGTCAAGACCTTGCTGCCGCTGCTGTTGCTATCGACGCGGCGCAGATCAAGGGCGTTCTGCCGCTGCCGTTGTCGGCCCTGCGCGCGACGCTTCCGGTCTTCAAGAACCCTGCGAACAAGAACCGCGCAATCTCGTTGACTGCCGAGCAGTTCCGTTTTGCCTTCGGCAATGCGATCCCAGAAGATGAGTCCGACGCGCTGTATGAGCAGTGGGCAATGCCAGCTCCCGGCAAGCCGCTCTTCGAAGCCGCGGCCGCCAACTTCAACCCGCATTCGGCGGCGAAGGTAGACACCGAGAACTCCGGCCGCGGACCGCTGCTGCTGGTCATGGGCGGCAAAGACCACACCGTTCCCGAGGCCGTCACCAAGGCAACCCTCAAGCAGTACCGGCACAGCGAGGCGACCACGGACATCGTGGAGTTCGCCGATCGCGCCCATTCGCTGACGATCGACCACGGCTGGCGGGATGTCGCCGACGCTGCCCTCACCTGGCTCAAGGCGCAGGGCCTGTAGCGCGGACGTTTCGACCAGACGATCACCACCATCCAGGGCGATGCCGGACCATACTGTTTCCATGGCACCCGAGGCTTCGCAGTCCGACGGACCCGATACGCGCGCGGTGTTTCGGCCCGACTGGAGTCGGCCGGCCGTTCGCCGGGCGAGCATCGGACTCGTGTTCGTCGTGTGCGTGTTCGTCCTTGTTCCTATCGCCGCGATGCTCACCGCGGCGGGTTAACGCGAGAGGCGTCCGAGCAAGGCCGCGGCCGTGCAGATGCCGAGAACGGCGGTTCCGGTGAGGACACCGAAGTCGAGCCAGTAGTTCGTAGGCAGACCCAGGAGCAGGCCGCGCAGCGCCGCGACCTCGTAACTCAGCGGGTTGCCGTGGCTAATCACTCGAAGCCAGGCCGGCATGATGCTGACCGGGTACAGCGCATTCGAGGCGAAGAACAGCGGCATGGTGATTGCCTGGCCGATGCCCATTAGCCGGTCGCGCTTCAGGACGAGGCCGGCGATCGACACTGATAGGCAGGAGAAGAAGGCCGCACCGAGTACGACCACCACGACGACGCCTGCTAGCCGGAGCGGGTTCCACGACATCGCGACCCCAAGCAGCGCAGCGACGATGACGACCACGATCGCCTGCGCGATTGCTCGGATGCCAGCGGCGAACGCCTTGCCCGCAACCAGTGCGGCCCGAGGTGTGGGCGTTACGAGCAACTTCGTGAGGACGCCGGCATCGCGTTCCCAGATGATCTGGATGCCGTAGAAGATCGCGACGAACAGTGCCGACTGCGCGATGATGCCCGGCGCGAGGTAGTCGAGGTAGGGAACTTTCCCAGTGGGGATGGCCCGAATCCGGCTGAACGTCTTACCGAAGATCACCAGCCACAAAATCGGCTGGATCGCGCGCGTGAGCAGTTCAGTGCGGTCGTGGCGAAGCTTTTGCAACTCGACGAGACAGAACGTGCCGATGCGCGAGATGAGCAGGGGCAGCCCGCGGACTGCGCGGGCGTCAGCCCATACGGCGGGCCGTACGACGGGTGGAGCGGACACTGCGCAACCCTCCCTTCTCGTCGTCGATCAGACCGCTGCCGGTGTAGTGCCGGAAGGCGTCCTCGAGGCTCGCGTCGGGACCTAACGTCTCCTTCAGGGCGGCCGGTGTCCCCACGGTCCGCAGGGTGCCGAGGTGCATCATCGCGACGCGGTCGCACAACACGTCGGCTTCTTCCATGTAGTGCGTGGTCAGGACAACCGTCATGCCGTATTGGTTTTGCATATCGCGCACTCGCCCCCACACGCTGTCGCGCGCGATCGGGTCGAGACCTACCGTCGGCTCGTCGAGCACCAGCAGCGCCGGTCTGTTGACCAGCGCCTGCGCAAGCTCGAGCCGCCGGACCATCCCCCCCGAATACGTGCCGGCCATCCGGTCCGCGGCGGCTGACAGATCGACCAGCTCCAGTGCCTCGGCCACCCGCGCGGCCCGCTCCCGCCTCGGGACGTCGAAGAGCCGCGCGAACCAGCTGACGTTCTCGCGGCCCGTGAGGGCTCCCTCGATAGACACCTGCTGGGGCACGTAACCGAGCAGTCGTCGAACCGCCATTGCCTCGTGCCGCACGTCCAGGCCGAACACCCGCACCTCGCCGTCCTGCAAGGGAAGCAGTGTGTTCAACAAGCGGATCGTGGTGGTCTTGCCCGCACCATTTGGGCCGAGCAGGCCGAAGCACTCACCCGCTTCGACGCTCAGGTCGAGATCGCTCACGGCGACGTGATCGCCGAACCGGTAACTCACGCCCTGCAAAGTGACGGCGCTGGTCATCCGACGTCGGTCTTTGCGCGCGGCGTCGCTTCGGCTTCGAGCATCGCCGCGAGCTGGGCGATCACCGGGACGGCCCGCGCGAGAGCACGCCGGTCAGCGGCGGGCAGAGCGGCGACTGCCTCGGCGACCAAGCCGGTGCGGCGGTCACGCCATTGCTCCACGCGGCGTTGTGCGGGGGCGGTTAGCTGCAGTCGCGCGACCCGCCGGTCGTCCGCATCGGCAAGCCGGCGCAGCAGACCGGCGTCGGTGAGTTGGCGAACGAGGGTCGAAACGGTGTTCGCGGCGAGCCCCAGGTCGGTGGCGGCCTCGGCGACCGAGAGGCCCGGCCGGCGCCGGACCAGTCGAACCAGCTCGACTTGCGCACTCGACAGGGCCTCCATCGGCCACGGCCGACCCACTACGCGACGCGCCCGCCGGCGGAGCAACCCGACCGCGTCGAAGAGGTCGTCGGCCATGGTGGTGTCGAGCTCGGTGGCGCGACCCGCGGCATTCACCTGACCAGTATAAGCCTCTGTTACAGAGCTAATATCGCTCGTTAGCGGAAGTGGTCGAAACCGCCTGGAGCGTAAGGCTTTCCGTCGACGGTGACCGCGCTCTGCCCGCCGCTTTCGAACACGGCACCGATGATCTGCCACCCAGGGGGCAGTGCTGATTGGGGCCCAAACGTCGCCGCCAGCGCGTGGTCTTCGCCGCCGCGCAGGATCCAGGTCAACGGGTCGACGCTGAGCGCCGACGCTACTTGGCTCAACGCGTCAGGGATCGCGAACGCACTCGACTGCAGGTCGATGCACACGCCGCTCGCGGTTGCGACGTGCCCAAGGTCGGCGACCAGGCCGTCACTCACGTCGATCATCGATGTGGCTCCGGCCTTCGCGGCCTCGGGGCCTGCTTGATAAGGCGGTTGCGGACGCCTGTGGGCGTCGACCACGAGTCTTGGCGACCGAAATCCTCTGCTTAGTGTGGCGAGGCCGGCCGCCGCCCAGCCCAGCCGCCCGGCAAGTGCAACGACGTCGCCTGGCTGCGCACCAGCCCGTGTGACCGGCGTCCGGCCCTCGAGATCACCGAGCGCGGTAACCGCGATCACCAGGACATCGCTGCGCACGACGTCTCCCCCGACAACCCCGGCTCCGACCACATCACACTCATCTCGCAATCCGTCGGCGAAACGCTCCGCCCAGAAGGCCGCGAGGTCAGCAGGCGCGGCCAGCCCGACGAGTAACGAGGTCGTGACCGCACCCATGGCGGCGACGTCGGCGAGGTTTTGCGCGGCCGCCTTTCGACCGATGTCGTAGGGCGTCGACCAGTCCCGACGGAAGTGACGTCCGTCGACGAGGAGGTCCGTCGTCGCCACGACCCGCCCGTCCGGGGCGGTGACTACCGCCGCATCGTCGCCAGGGCCAAGAAGGGTGTGCTGCCCGGTGGGCAGGCGGGCGGTGACCCGATCGATCAGGCCGAACTCCCCAAGGTCACCGATACTGATCTCTCACTCCCAACCCTTAGTTGCTACGGTGTCACCGACATTGTTGGACATCCTCGTATCGGGCGTGCAATCCGCTTGCGCAGTCCGGTCGACCGTCTAGCAGCCCGGCAACGATCTCGGAGGGACGCGCCATGGTGGTGCAGGCCTACATCCTCATCCAGACCGAGGTCGGCAAGGCAGCCTCGGTGGCACGTGAAATCTCCGGCTTCAAGGGTGTCACGCTCGCGGAAGACGTGACCGGGCCCTACGACGTCATTGTGCGCGCCGAGGCGCGCAACATCGACGAGATGGGTCGCATGGTGGTCGCGCAGGTCCAAAGCGTCGACGGGATCACCCGCACGCTGACCTGCCCCGTCGTCCACCTCTAGGCGCTCCGAGCCTGCACGTCAGCGCAGACCAGTTGGTCGCCGCAACGCGGTCTGAATCAGCCTGTCGAGCAACGCCGGGTAGTCAAGACCGCTCGCCGCCCAGACCCGCGGGAACACCGAGGTCGGGGTGAACCCCGGCATCGTGTTGACCTCGTTGACGAGAACCCGCTGTGCCGGCGTGACGAAGAAGTCGATCCTGGCCAGCCCCTCGCACGACAACGCTTCGAACGCCATGGCGGCGAGATGCCGAATCTGGGCTTCGACGTCGGCGCTTAGCGACGCCGGGATCTCGATGTCCGTATCGAGGTCGAGGTACTTCGCATCGAAGTCATAGAACTCACGGTCTCGCACCGTGATCTCGGCCGCCCGGCTGACCTCGGGCGGGCCGCCATCGATGCCTTCGAGGACGCCGACCTCGATCTCGCGGCCCTCGACCATCGCTTCGACAATCACCTTCGGGTCACTGCGGCGGGCCAGCTCAATGGCGTCGTCGAGTCCGCCGACGTCGTGCACCTTGCTGATGCCAATGCTCGACCCACCGCGCGCCGGCTTCACGAAGACCGGAAAACCCAAGCTGGCGACCGATTCGCGCACTGCCGACTTGTCGCCGTCCCATTCACGCGGGCGCACCACCACGTGCGGGATGTCAGGTAGCCCTCCGCCATGCAGCACGAGCTTCATGTAGTGCTTGTCCATTGCGGCCGCGGACGAAAGCACGCCAGCACCGACGTACGGGATCCCGGCGAGCTCGAGCAATCCTTGAATCGTGCCGTCTTCGCCGTAGGGTCCGTGCAGCAGCGGGAACACGACGTCGACGCCGACGAGTTTGCGCGCGACGGCGCCCGGTTCTGACACCACAAGCTCGGGTGCGGTCGGATCAGCGGCCAGCACGACCGCAGCATCGGAGGCCGCAACTTCTGGCAGCGAGCCACCCTGGATCTGGAACTCAGCCGGATCGCCGGACGCCAGTACCCAGCGGCCTTCGCGAGTGATGCCGATCGGCACGACGTCGTAGCGCTGCGGGTCGAGCGCGGCCAGCACGCTGCCTGCCGTTATGCAGGAGATGGAGTGTTCGGTGCTACGGCCACCGAACAGAACCGCAACCCGCACCTTGCGGTCACCAGGTTGATCAGGCGCTCGCTCCAACTGCGCCGACTCCGTCGGCCGAGTCGCTTCCACGACGCCGACCCTACTGTGTATGCCGCTCTGCCTTCGCGGTTCGACCCATTAGTTGCGCGACCCCGTCGCCTGGCTGCATCTGCTCATACAAGACCGAGACAACAACCTCGATGATGGGCACCTCGATGTCGTGCTTGTGGGCGAGCTCGAGGATCGACTTGCACGACATGACGCCTTCGGCTGTTGTGGTGGTCGCCGCAAGCGCGTCCTCGACACTCATGCCGCGACCCAGGTGCACACCGACGCTGTGGTTGCGCGACAGCGGGCTCGAGCAGGTGGCGACGAGGTCGCCCAAGCCGGCCAGGCCCGAGAACGTGTGCGGGTCAGCTCCTAGTGCGACACCGAGTCGTGCCGTTTCTGCGAGGCCGCGAGTGATCAGCGAGGCCTTCGAGTTGTCGCCGAACCCCATGCCGTCGGCGATCCCGACGGCGAGTGCGATCACGTTCTTGACCGCCCCGGCCAGCTCGCAGCCCACCACGTCGGTGTTGGTGTACGGCCTGAAATAGCCGGTCTGGCACGCCAGTTGCAAGCGCTGCGCATTGTCGGCGTCCGTGCACGCAACAACCGAGGCACCTGGCTGCCGTTCGGCGATCTCCCTCGCCAGGTTCGGACCAGTGACGACCGCGACGCGTTCGGCGGGCGCATCGGCAACCTCGCTGATCACCTCGCTCATCCGCTTCGTCGTGCCGAGCTCAACACCCTTGATGAGGCTGACGAGCAGGGCAGCTGCTGGGAACAGCGGAGTCCAGACTGCGAGGTTGGCGCGCAGTGTCTGGGCCGGGATTGCGAGCACGACAAGGTCGGCGCCGGCGAGCGCCTCGGCTGGATCGAGCGTGGCGCGCAGAGCGGGTGGGAGCTTAATACCATGTTGGTACCAAGGATTGTGATGATCGCGATTGATCGACTCGACAATCTCGGCACGACGACCGCAGAGCACCGTGTCGGTACCGGCGTCGGACAAGACCATGCCAAATGCGGTCCCCCATGTGCCAGTGCCGAACACCACGGCTCGAGTCACGCGGCGCTCACCGGCTTGGCTTCAAAGAACGTCGCGGGCGGCGTCTCACCCCGGATGTCGGCGAGCAGTTCTGTCACGCGGGTCATCAGCAGATCGGTGATCTCCCGCAGCACGTCAGGAGTGGGCTCGCTGCCCTTGAATCGCGAGAGATCGAGTGGCTCGCCGGCCAGTACGTACACCGGCTTGCGAGGGAACGGATGCGGTCGCTTGGAGCCGTATCGCAGGATCGCCTGCGTACCCCAGTGGGCGAGCGGGATGACGGGTACGTCGCAGTCGAGCACGAGACGCGCCACCCCGGTCTTGGCGAGCATCGGCCAGCCGCCCGGATCGCGCGTGCAGGTGCCTTCGGGGTAGATGACCACGCATTCACCCGCCACCAATGCGGCTTCCGCGTCGCGCAGCGAGTTCGCCGCGTCGCGAGTACGGCGATACACCGGGATCTGGCCAGCATTGCGCAAGAGCGCCCCGAGCACCGGCACCTTGAACAGCTCCGACTTCGCAAGGAAGCTCGGCGTCCGGCGCACGCCGTCATAGATGGCGTGGGACAACGTGACCGGGTCGACGATCGTCACGTGGTTGGCGACGATGAGCACCCCGCCCTCGCGCGGGATGTTCTCCAAGCCCCGCCACGTCGGTTTCGTCGACATCCACAGGAAAGGCTTCGCGAGCACCGCGCACACACGAAACCACCGCAGGTGTTCGCCTGATCGCACTCGCTGCTCTCCCATCGACCGGTGACACCGGCCGACGGTGTCGCTCTATCAGTGCCCCTACAGATCCGTGCCCTACAGATCAGTGGCCTACCGATCAGTGTCCCGTGCAGGCCTCGGCAGTGTCGAGTCGGACTGGCCGGTAGCCTCCGCACCAATGAACACACGAATGCCGGACGACGGGGGCTGGGTCGTCGTGATACCGGCGAAGCCCCTGGCCACCGCCAAGTCAAGATTGGCGGACGCCGCGGGCAACCGCCGCCCCGAAGTGGCACTGGCGATGCTGCTCGACACCGTCGAGGCAACGTTGAGCACCGCCCATGTGGTGGCGGTTCTGGTGGTCACCGACGACGACCTGATCTTTGCGGCGGCGTCGGAACTCGGAGCAGTCGTCGTCCCAGACGTGCCCGGCGAAGGACTGAACGCCGCCTTCCGATACGGCATCGAGATGGCCGCGGCGCGGTACCCGAGGGCCGGCGTTGTGCTTCTCGCGGGTGACCTCCCGGCCCTACAGGCAAGCGAACTCGAGGCGGCCCTTGGCATCGCAGCATCGTCGCCGGGCGCGGTCGCCGTCGCCGATCGCGAAGACGCGGGGACGACGATGCTGGCG
>DASRZB010000057.1:0-5685 GCA_035653855.1 Acidothermaceae bacterium
GTGCGCGAATAGAGGCGCAGATCGAACGATTTGCGCCGGGCTTTCGCGACTTGGTACTCGCGAAAGCGGTGCGCACCGCCGCACAGGAGGAGGAACACAACCCGAACTACCCCGGGGGAGATATCGCCTCGGGCGCCCAAACCCTGCGGCAGACGTTCGCGCGTCCTGCACTGCGCTGGAACCCATATCGCACTGGCATTCCAGGCGTGTACCTTTGCTCTGCCTCAACTCCCCCAGGTGCCGGTGTGCACGGGCGATGCGGCGAACTCGCAGCGCAGACCGCTCTGCGGGACGTGTTCAAGGTTTAGGTAGCAGCTAGCAGCTGGGCGCACTCAGGACACGCGCTCTCATCGGTGCCGTCGAAACGCCCGAGGAGGCGGGTCTCGATCGGGCCGGCGCCGCACAACGCGGTCGGTCCGGACACCGTCTTCTTGACGGCATGCCGGACCTGCGGCTTCGCAGCCGCATCCAGCTGAACCGTAGCTCCCTGCTCATATCCCATGAAACACACATTCCCGGGACGGTGCTACCCCAATCCCATGTCAT
The DNA here is from genome assembly GCA_035653855.1 of Acidothermaceae bacterium. Lineage (GTDB taxonomy): Bacteria > Actinomycetota > Actinomycetes > Acidothermales > Acidothermaceae > PALSA-607. The sequence continues at coordinate 547 of DASRZB010000057.1, forward strand.
CGAGTTCCTTGTGAAGCGCTGCCCGTGACGAATCGTTGGTCGGGCGGCCTGCTGCGGGCAACGCTTTCCGCGGCTCGGCCTTGGTTCTGCTCGGCGGGCGCTGCCTCAGCAGCAACGCCGCGGCGATGCCGCCGATGAGGCCGAAGAGATGTGCCTGCCAGCTGATGTGCGGATCGTTGGGGAGCACGCCCTGCAGGATCGACCAGTACGTCAGAGCAACGACAATGCCCACGATGACATCGAGGAAATGTCGCTCAACGATCCCGCGCACGACCACGTAGCCGAAATAGCCGAAGACGACTCCACTCGCTCCGACCTCGACGGCGTGCGTAGACGAGAACAACCAGCTGCCGAGGCCGCTTGTCACCACGATCAGTACCGTCACGACGACGAAGCGTCGGATCCCTCGATACGCAGCGAAGAATCCTAGAAAGAACAGCGGGGCCGAGTTGGCTTCGAGATGCGAAAAGCTCCAGTGCAGCAGGGGCGCGCTGAAGATGTCTGGCAACCGCGATGGCTGATGCGCGACGATCCCGAAGTGCCTGCTCAGCTCGTAGTGGTCGATCGAGTTGGCGATCTGCACGACCCAAAGTGCCGCGAGCACGCCGGCCATGACGAACAACGCTCGTCTCGCATCGGAGAGGGCACGCTCGGAGTCGGAACGTGCAGCAACGTCTGTGCGACGCGGACGGGGAGTCACACGTCCAGCATAGGTAGTTACTCGACGGACTCGCGCTGTGCGCGCAAGTCGACGAAGCGCCGACCGTCTGCGGTGAGATCCAGCACCTGCTGGCGGGCACCTTCAGCCACGCGCACGCAATTTCGACCCGCGTGCTTCGCGGCGTAGAGCGCGGTGTCGGCAGCGTCGAGCAACTCGTGGACGGAGTGGCCGCTGTCGCGGAACGCAGCGACTCCGATGGACACAGTGACGCTGACCTGTTCACGCCGATTGGCCGCCGCAACCGCGACCTCAGCGACTTGCGCCCTCACGCGTTCGGCCGTGTGGCGCGCCTGTTCGAGGTCTGAACCGGCGAGCAGGATGACGAACTCCTCGCCGCCAAATCGGCCAACAAAGTCTCGGGGACGTAGCCCGTCAGTGAGCCCGGTTGCCACACCTCGAAGCACATCGTCACCGGTGAGATGACCGTACCTGTCATTGACTGCTTTGAAGTTGTCGATGTCGACCAGCAGCACCGCGAGCGGCTCGCCGCCCCCGCGCGCACGCTTGATCTCACGTTCGGCGACTTCTCGCCAATAACTCGAGTTCGCGAGTCCGGTTTTCGGATCCGTCCTTGCTGCATCGCGGAATTCAGCGAGCAGCAGCGTCCGCTGCAAGACCAGCACGGGTGCCAGCGCGAACAACACGGCATACGGCGATGCGGCGCAGGCGAGCGCGACGAGTATCCCGGTGCACGACTCGGCCGCAATCCCGACCCAGGCCTCAGGATCGACGAAACTGTCGCGTAGCCGAGCAGACGTCGAGGTCAATGTCATGACTTCGGCAACGAGGCCCATGTTGATGGCGTGTCGCACGACCACGCAGGTCACGGTCGCCGCGAGCACGCCAGGTGTGCCGACGAGTGCATGCACATCCCAGTTCGACTGGGCCGAATGCAGTTGTCCTGCGACGAGTGTTCCGTGCAACGTCGACGCCACGAAGTTTGCCAAGCCGGCTGCCGACACGCTGAACGCGAGCTTGACCAGCGGACGCCGGCCCACCCGAAGCTGCAGGAACGCAAACACCGGGAGCACGACGAGCGCCCCATACAACGGCGGCAGCAACAACACGACGGGGATCGTCCACACGGCCAGCATGTCGTTCGTCGTCCGACCAGGTTTCGGGCCGCGCCAGACCAACCGCAACGATCCTTCGATGGAAAGGACGGCGCAGGCGACCAAGACCACGAACGTCAAGACGTCGGACATTTTCGGACGGGTCGCCCCGACACCGACCGCCAGCGACCCGAGATAGAGCGCGTTTACGGCAATGACAAAAGGACGCGCCCGGCGCGGTAGCACCCAGAGCGGACGAAGCCACCCGCCTGAGGGCACGACACCGTCCCGGCTGCTTGCGATGACGGTCACCCCCCGGTGTTCCCGAATGCTCTCCTAGGTGCCCCCTAGGTCCCCCTAGGTGCCCCCGATGTGCAGAGCCAGCGGCAGGTCCGTCGGATGATCACCCGCTGTAGTCAGGAACTCTACGCGCAGTGCGATCCAAGTGCACCGGTAGTGCGATTTGACCGGTTCGGGTGTTTTGATATAGGCGTGTTCAAGTTTCCGGCCAAGGGTGCCGAGTAGTCAGCCATCGCCGATGCCTGGCGCGACCCCCTTGTCCCGGACACAACCGTCTTCGACAGGACTTGGAGGAACGCAATGCGCGACCAGCACTGGTGGTAGACCGCCCGCCCGGCCAGTAAAGCCCGCCGGGTGACCGAGACCGCGAGCCGCCGGATCGAACCCCCCACCGACCCGGCGGCTTGCCTCATGTCTGGCGCGACGCGTGGCGCGATATGGGGCGCGATGTCCTGCGGGTGATCGCGTAGCAGGCCACGGCAGTCGCGGCGGCGACGTTCAACGAGTCGACCCCGTTCCCCATCGGTATCCGCACCGAACTCGTCGCAGCCTCCAGCGCGTCCTTCGACAGACCTGGACCCTCCGCGCCGAGGAGCAACGCCACCTTGTCGCCGTCCTGCACCTCGATTTCGCCGATCGACTCGGCCCGCGGATCAGGCGTGAGCGCCAGCACCCGGAAGCCCGCCTCGCGAAGCTCGGTGAGCCCGCTCGGCCACGACTCGATGCGCGCGTAGGGAATCGAGAAGACCTCGCCCATCGAGACGCGCACCGAGCGCCGGTAGAGCGGGTCGGCGCAGGTCGGGCTGAGCAGCACGGCATCCATGCCCAGACCCGCTGCACTTCGAAAGATCGCGCCGAGATTGGTGTGGCTATTCACTTCCTCCAACACCACGAGCCGTGAACTACGCGGCAGCAGGTCGGCGACGGTCTTGAGCGGCAACCGCCCCATGGCTGCGAGGGCCCCGCGATGAACGTGGAAACCGGTCACCGACTCGAGCAAATTCTCCGATCCCACGTACAGCGGCACATCGACGTCCGCGACGAGATCCGCAACCGGCGCGAGCCAGCGCCGAGTCATCAGTGCCGACCGCATCGGATAGCCGGCCCGCAAGGCGCGCCGGATCACCGTTTCGCCCTCGGCGATGAAGATGCCGTCGGCGGGCTCGGAACGGCGGCGCAGCTCGACGTCGGTCAGTGCGCGGTAATCCGCGAGCGCAGGGTCGGTGACGCCGTCCAGGAACACGCCGTCCAGGAACACGCCGTCCAGGAACACCGTGCGGGCCACAGCACGCATCATCCCGGACGCCGAAAGCTGGCGTACCGTGGAGTCGTTGATCACACACGTTGATCCCGCAGTGATAAGGGGAGCTGGGTTCCATGGACGACCTGCAAGTCATCGGCAGCCGCAGTCGGGGGTCGGTGATGCGCATCGTGCGGGCAAGCGCTGCGTTGTTCGGCACCGGGTTCATCGCCGGACTAGTGGTGGCACTGATCTTTCACGCGCTGATCCATGCGCTCATCATCATCGCGGCCGTGCTGATCGTGCTCGGGTTCGCGATCAAGGTGATGGTCACCCGCCGTCGTCCCTGAGAGCCCGACGCCCTCTTCAGGGCGCCACCAAGAGCTTGATCGCCACCCCTGCCCCGACCACGACGATCAGCAGCCGTAGCAGGTTCGGTGCCAGTCGGCGTCCGACCGTGGCTCCGATCTGCCCTCCGATCGCCGACCCGACGGCGAGTAACGCGGCCGGCAGGTAGGCAACCGGCGCGAAGAAGATGAACAGCAGCGCCGCTGACGCGTTGACCATGGCGATCACCACGTTCTTCAGGGCGTTCAGCCGCTGCACATGGTCGTCAAGGAAGATCCCGAGCAGCGCCATCAGGATCACGCCTTGCGCGGCCCCGAAGTAGCCGCCATAGATCCCGGTCAGGAATGCACCAACATCGAGCCCGCGGTGCGGCCGCGCACGCGGTGGGCGCAGCGCCGCTTGCGCAATCACCCGGGCGGACAGTCGTGGCTGAACGATCACCAGCGCGCAGGCAACTAGCACCAGGTAGGGCACGACGCGCTCGAAGGAGGTACTCGGCAGGGCAAGTAGCAGCCCCGCCCCGAGCAGTCCGCCAGCGACCGAGATCGCGCCGAGACGACGAATCCGGGATCGTTGGCCGGTCAGTTCGCGGCGGTAGCCGACCGCCCCGCTGACCCCTCCCGGGACCAGGCCGAGGGTGTTCGAGACGTTCGCGACCAACGGTGAGTACCCGAACGCGACCAGGGTTGGAAACGTGAGCAACGAGCCCGAACCGACGACGGTGTTGACGGTGCCGGCCACGACGCCGGCGCCGAAGATACCGGCGATCTCCCACGGGTTCAGCGCCGGCACGCTTGCGATGGTAGCGCCCGGTCGACGAGGAGACTTCCGTCACGAAAGCCTCATAAGGTCAAGAGCCGGTCGTCAGCGGTCGACTAAACCTTGGTGAACTCCCCCCGGCTGCGCTATCGACCCTGGCGCCATCGACCCTGGCGCGGGCGGCTCCGGCTGCTGGTGGTTGCGGGGAGCTCGATGGCGATCATCCTCGGGGCAAGCGCGTCAGCGCAGGCCGACAGCCTCGACCAAGCCAATGCCCAGGCACAGCAGCTGGCCGCGCAGATCAGCAAGCTGCAGCCGCAGGTCGTGGCCGCGCTGGCCGCGTACGACACGTCCCTGACCGCTCTGGGCCAGGCCGTGACGATGAACGTTGCCGCCGGCCGGGTCTATTCGTCGCTTCTTCAGCAGGCCGACACCCTGGTCGCGCAACGGGACTCCCACATCGTCGCGCTCTACAAGGCCGGTGGGTCCCTCGCCTTGTACGCCAGCGCCTTGCGGTCTGGCGATCCGGCGAGCCTGCGTCAGGTGCCCTACCTCAACGGCATCGTGACCTCAGACGCCGACAGCGCAGCCAGCGCACTCGCCGTCGCGGCGTCAGCGAAGACGACGCTGGACGCTACGCAGAACCAGATCGACAACGGCCTGTCGAACACGGACGCCGTGAACGCGCGACTTGCCGACCTCCAGAGTCTGCTCGGCCA
>DASRZB010000058.1:0-6519 GCA_035653855.1 Acidothermaceae bacterium
GGCTCAGCGCTCACGTGCGGCTGCCGATGGGGGCGGCACCAGACGCAAGCAGCAGACCTAAAAGCCGACCCTTGATGAGGACGGATCGATGCCCAGACGTAGCCGCGCGCCGATGTCGCCCGGCCGCGCTGCGCTCCAGTCATTCGACGCGTTCGAGATCCTGGAGAACGCGCCGCACTGCGTCATCGTGATCGATGACCACGCAACGGTCGTGTATCAAAACGCGGCGTCCCGCGAGCTCGACGAACGGGTGCGCGCCAAACACGGCGAGGCCTTGCTCGATGCCGTCCGCGCTGCTCTTACGGATTCAGGACGCCACTGCCCGCTCACCGTGCCAGTCCTCGCGAACACGAGGTCCGGGCAGGCACACGCTGATGTGACGGTCCACCGGATCGCCGGCGGATTCGTGGCTAGCTGGTCAGACCGAACCCAGACACGTGAGGGCGGCCAGGTCGTCACGAAGGTCGCGACTGAGCTCCTCTCGACCGCCGAGTCATTCACCGTGTTCGCCGACCTGTTGGCGAACGCAGTCAGCGAGGTATCGGAACAGGCATGCGCGGTCGCAAGCGGTTCCGACCAACTGACCGACAGCATCCAGGAGATCGCAAGTAGCGCAGCGACCGCCGTAGGCAATACGGCCGGTGCCGTGCGCTCGGCGCAGTCGGCAACGGACCTTGTCGCCCGTCTCAGCGAGTCGAGCGATCGCATCGGTGCGGTCAGTCGGTTGATCGGCTCGATTGCCGGTCAGACGAACTTGCTCGCCTTGAACGCGACGATCGAAGCTGCCCGCGCAGGTCAGGCCGGTAGAGGCTTTGCGGTGGTGGCGAGCGAAGTGAAGACCCTCGCCCGACGCAGTGCCGAAGCGACGCAGGACATCACCAGCACCGTCGCGGCTATCCAAGCCGACACTGCGGCAGCCGCAGCAGCCCTCGAAGAAATCGTGCACGCGATCGAGATGATGGATTCAGAGCAAACCACGATCGCGAGCGCGGTCGAAGAGCAGAGCATGACGGCCGCCGAGATCGGCGCCCGCGTCTCGGCCGTTGCCCGCGCAGCGCAATCCTCATCGTCAGCACTCATCGGGTTGCGCGAGGCGGCGAACGTCGTCACCGCGAAGTCGCACGAACTCCGCGCGCTGGTCTAGCGGTGTGGCTGTCGCTTGACGGCCTTGTAAAAGACCTTGGCACGCCCGTGTTCTAAGGCGCGGGCGCGGCTGTCACGGCGGGTCTCGAGCCGTCGCTGTTCACGCAGCAACTTCTCGTAGTCGTTGAACCGGGCGGCGTCCAGATCGCCTTCGGCAATCGCCCTGCCGACCGCGCACCCGGGCTCGCCGTGATGCGCGCAATCGGCGAATCGGCAGTCGGCGGCGAACTCGACGATGTCGGCGAACGCGGCATCGATGCCGTCGTCTGCTTCCCACAAGGCGAGGCCGCGGAGCCCCGGTGTATCGATCGCTACCGCACCCGCCGGCAAGACCACAAGTTCGCGCACGCTCGTGGTGTGCCGACCTTTCCCGTCGTCGCGCACCGCACCCGTCTGCAATGCGAATGTGCCCGCACCCAAAGCGTTGGTGAGTGTTGACTTGCCTGCGCCGGATGGTCCGATCATCGCGACCGTCTGCCCCGACCTCAGATAGGTTGCCAGCGCGTCGAGGCCCTCGCCGGTCGCGGCGCTCACCGCGAAAACGTCAGCCCCGACCGCATCGGCGTGAGCGTCCGCGATCCGCTGAGGAACGTCGACTGCGATGTCGGCCTTCGTCAGCACGACGACGGGTGTGGCGCCCGATTGCCACGCCATCGCGAGGCAGCGTTGCAGGAGCCGAGGACGCGGCCGTCCGACGAGCGGCGCCACGATGAACACGGTGTCCACATTCGCGGCGACGACTTGCGCGACGGTCTGCCGGTTGCTGCTTGACCGTTCGAACGTCGATCGGCGGCTGAGTACAGCGACAGCGACGGTGCCGTCGAATGCAACCCAATCACCGACCGCAGGCGTGCCGAATAGTTCGGCTACCCCGTCGAGATCGAACAGCCGACCCGACGGGCGCACTCGCATCGAGGCGGAGCCGGTGAGCACGGTCAACGCACCTCGGTCGACGCGAGCCACCCGGGCGGGCGCGAGTGAGATGCCGCGCGTCAATGACAGCGAAGCCAATTCGGCGGCGCGTGAAGCGTCCCAGCCGAGTACGGCTAAGGACGGCGAATCAAGGGTGTCCTCGGACGATGAGTCGAAAGACATCGAGCGCTCCTGCAAAGTGAGGTGGGCGCTCGGTATGGCGTCAGGCGATACCGAGCGAAAGGGCGGCGCGCACAACGACGAAGACGGTCATAGTGGCCAACTCCTCTCGCACTCGGTGATCGGCGAACTGTAAGCCAAGCGAGACGGCACGCGCTAGGCAATTACCGCGCCGCGCAGTCACCGTGCTCTACAACTATCTAAGCCGGTGCGGGGGTCCGATCCGGACGTCAACTCCGGGCGAGTAGTGCACTAGTGGCGCACCGACGGGCTGCGGAAGTCCGGCCGCCGCGACCAGTTCGTCATCGACGAAGCGGGCCGTCGCGCGGTGCAACACCCACGGGTCATGTTGCGCGATTCCGTACCGCCGCCAACTCCCAGCGCCCGCTCGCGCATACGCCGACGCGGAAAATCCGCGGAACATCCCAGGCCCGGTGATGCTGAACAACCGCCATCGAGCGGTCAGAAAATGGTCTCGCTGGCTGAGTTCGCTTGCCTTGAACGGCGGCCCGATATCGATGGTCACGTTGCTACTTGCGCCACGGGGACCAGGCCACCGGCGCGAACAGGAATACGTAACCACGTCGCCGGACCGCACCAGTGACATGCGCGACCACATGTACGGCAAGCGAAACGTCGCCCGCGCTGTCAGCACGGCGCCGAGCCGCGATGCATCAAGAGAGAAGAACCAGATGCCCGGGCGGCCGTACTCGTCGATCACATAGGTCCGCACGTTGGTCTCGCAAAACCGAGACGCCCACGGCAGCGCCGGTGTGTGCGGGGCCCGAACCGCCATGGTGAACGGGACCAGACCGACCCACGCCTTTCCGTCAAACGTATCGAGCGTGAGCCCGACCGGTAGCAGTCGCGCCACGACCTCCGGCTCGTAGGACCAATGCAAGAACGTCAACGAGTCCCAGCGGTGCATCATCACCGGGTGCGCGACGTCGACCGGGCACACCGGGCCGTACGATTCGACGTCCGATGGGCTCGGCATAGAGCCCATACTGTCGGACGTCGATCAGCTGCCCTTCGTCGCCTTGGTTCGCTCGATTTCGCGCAAGGCCCAAGCCTTGTGCTCGCGCTGTGCCCATGAGCTTGAGACGTATCCCGTGCGCATCCCGCGCAACGCGTACGGATCGCGGTTTGCCATATAGATGTGGCCGAGCACGAGAGCCAAAATCGCGTAGGACATCCAGTCGTGCACGAACGTGGCGCCGGTACGAAGCGAGACCGGCCAGGCGTTTGCGAATCGCATGATGAGTCCGGTGCCGAGCATCGTGAGTATTGCGCCGAGCTGGAAGTTTGCGTTGAGCTTCTGACCGGCATTGAACTTGCCTACGGGGATCGTGCCGTCACGGCGTTGCCGCGACCTCAGCCACTTCCAGTCGTTGTGGGTGAAGCGGTTGAGGCGCCCAGCGTCGTCGCGAAAAGCCTTTGATAGGAGGCCGAAAAGGATCGGGATCGGCAAGCCGATGCCGGCGATAACGTGGATCCATTCGACGAGGGCGCGATTTCCGAATAACTGCGAAAGCACGTCGACGTAGAGGATCGCCGCCGTCGCGAGGCAAATGCCCATCAGGATCGCCGTTGCGCGATGCACCCAGCGCTCGCCGTGGGTGAAGCGCAGCAGCTCAGCCGGTGGACGCGACTTCGTCATGTTCAGCTCGTTGGCGCGTCGTCGCGGCCGTTCGACTTGCCTACCCACGCGTCGACGTCGTATCCCTCGTCCTCCCAGTAGCCCGGCGTTACCTTGTTGGCCAGCGTGATGCCGCCTAACCACTTGCACGACTTGTATCCGTACATCGGGGCGACGTAGAGCCGGACGGGTCCGCCGTGGTCACGCGTGACGGGCGCGCCGAGCATCGTCAGCGCGACGATGATGTCGCGCCGCCGTGCCTGCGCCAGCGTGAGGCTTTCGGTGTAGACACCGTCGAACGAGGTGAACTCGAGGGCCGTGGCGGTGCTCTTGACGCCGACGTGGTCGAGCAAGTCGGGCAAGGCGACTCCCGACCAGTGCACCTGCGGCACCCGCCAGCCCGTCACGCACTGGAAGTCCTTGATGAGGTTGGTCTGCGGCATCGCTTGGAGATCGGCGTAGCTCAGCGCCATCGGCCGATCGACGAGGCCACCAACCGTGAGCTGGTAGTCGGCGATCGTGCGCTCCGGTTCTGAGGGAGCGACGTTGTAGTACCGGAATCGATCGACGGCGGGCAGCAGGTTCGACAGTCCTGTCGGGTCGTTGCGGACGACCGGATCCAGGACGTCGCTCTGGGCGTTCTCAAGCTGCTTGCCGAAGATGACGCCGATTGCCCCGAGGCCGAGCATGCCAAGCACGATGCGGCGGCCGATGGGTCGCCCCGCACCGTCGACCTCAGGGGAGATTTCGGGTGGGGGAGGCGGCGGCCGCTCGTCGTCGTCCCACGGGCGGTTCATCTTTCTATGATGCGCTCGCGGCAACACATCGAGTGGCCGTGAAGGTCATTACGAAACACGAACGGGTGGCCACACCAATCGGCGTGGACCACCCGGACGCTGCGAACTTAGACGGGGCGGACGTTCTCCGCCTGCGGGCCCTTCGGGCCCTGCGTGATGTCGAAGTCGACTTTCTGGTTCTCTTCGAGGCTGCGGTAGCCGTCGGACTGGATGGCCGAGTAGTGGACGAAGACGTCTGCGCCGCCCTCGACGGCGATGAAGCCGAAGCCCTTCTCAGCGTTGAACCACTTCACTACACCTTGCGTCACGTGCTCTCCCTAACCAGGATTCGGTCCCCGCACCTCGCGGTCACCGGGCCGGCGTGGGCATTTCGCTTCCGAAACGACACTGGACTTCAGAAACGAAAGACCCGCGCTGACGTTCCGCGGGCGTGAGAACACGTACCTGGAACCTCGACCGCGGATTACGGTAGCAGGTCAATTCGCCCATGACCATGGGTCGTGGCCGATCTGATCATGGATCGCTTGGGGCTGGCTTGAGAGAATTTTGAAGGAACCTTGACTATCGCCAGCGAACCGCTAGAAAAGGCGGATCAGCGCGACTCCAGGGCAAGCCGGACGCCGAACCCGACCAGCGCCACGCCTGAAAGGGCCTCGAGCCGCTGCCGGACGACGCCACGGGAAAGCAGCTGGCGGGCTCCGTGCACGATCGCGGTCAGCGCCAGGTACCAGGTGCCGTCGCAGATCACCCAAACAGCGGCCAGCAGCAGCCCGGTCGGCAGCACCGGGTAGCCGTGTGGAATGAACTGTGGCAAGAAGGAGATCGCGAAGACGCCAGCCTTCGGGTTGGCCAGGTTCGTGACGAGGCCGGCGCGATACGCGCTCCACCCGCCGCGACCAGCCAGCGACGGTGTCCCGCTCTCCCCGCCGTCCAGCTGTGTGTTCTGTTGCTCTTTGCGCGAACGAAAAAGTGCCTGAGCGCCGAGGCCGAGCAGCACGATGGCGCCGACAATGCGAAGGACGTCGTACGCGACGGTGGACGCCGCGAGCAACGCGCTGAGTCCGGCCGATGCCGTCACGGCCCAGAAGAGAACGCCCGATTCGATGCCCGCGACGGTGGCCGCGCCGCGTCGCCGTCCGTACTTGATGGTCTGGCGGAGCAGCGTTGCGGTCGCGGGTCCCGGTGCCATCGCGAGCAGCAGCGCGGCGCCGGCGAAAGCCAGCACGTGGGCGAGCAGGGTAGGCACAGCATCGATGGTGCCACGGCCGCCCGCCGCCGAGCTTGGCGAAGCGTGCGTGACCAGCTGTGCTTGCGCGACCCGAAGGCCAGCTCGGTTCAGCAGTACCTGTTGCCGGACTACGGCATCCTCGACTGATTGGCGGAGGATGCGGGATTTGAACCCGCGAGGAGTTGCCCCCTACACGCTTTCCAAGCGTGCGCACTCGGCCACTATGCGAATCCTCCGCCGAGCAGGTTATCCCGTGGATAGCGGGCGCGCGGTGTCGGCGTCCGCCATTAGACTCGGGCGCAGACCCCTCGCGTGGCGTCCATCCCACGAACCCCCCCAGGGCCGGAAGGCAGCAAGGGTAAGCGGGCCCTGGCGGGTGCGCGGGGGGTCCTCTTAGCTGTCGATCGGGGTGTGGAGGGGGTGGGCGCATGAGTCTGGCGCTCTACCGCAAGTACCGCCCGAGCACGTTCGCCGAGGTCATCGGCCAAGAGCACGTCACCGAGCCGTTGCAGCAGGCGCTGCGCAATAAGAGGGTGCACCAGGACTACCTGTTCTCCGGGCCTCGCGGGTGCGGCAAGACGAGCTCTGCCCGGATCTTGGCGCGGTCGCTGAACTGCGAG
>DASRZB010000059.1:0-3723 GCA_035653855.1 Acidothermaceae bacterium
GCCGAGTTGTCCGGCGATCGTGGCGATCTCGGGCCGGGACGCGATCAGACCAAGCAGCGCGCCAAGACCGGCGAGGGAGATCCCGGCGGCCACCACGACCGGGCCGATCACCCACACGTGCGAGAGCGGCAACCGGTAGAACGCTGCTCCCCCGACGGCGACCAGGATCGACCCTGGCACGGTGAAGCTGGCCCACGCAGCTGCTGTCGCCGTGACGACCGCCGCCGGATTGATGGGCAGCGCACCGAAATAGTCCAGCGCACCGGAGGCCTTCAATGCTCCGAACCGCTGCGCCAGCAGGTTCAGCGCGACGAACGACACGACGGTGACCGATGACCCTGCCACGACCGATTGCTGCGTGACGTGGCTGCTCGTGTCGACGAGCCCTTTCAGCAAGACAACGAGGCCGACCGACTGCAAGGTGGCGGCCAGAAAGATCGGGATCGCGGCGGTCTTCGCTCGGGCCAGCTGCCCCTTGACGATGGCTGCGAACGTGGCCGCGAACGTCGGGCGCCGGGCCGGTTCCGGGTTCTCGATCATGCGCGCTCCAAGTCGCGCGCCGCGCCGCCCAGCGTGAGATAGACGTCTTCAAGGGACGCTGTCGACAGGGTGAAGTCGTCGAGTGCAGCGAACAGCGGGCCGTTCGTCAGCTCGGCGAGAGCCGCGCGCGCCTCGTCGGCAGGCAACCGGACGCTCCACCGCCGGCCGTGCGGGGTCGCTCGCGCCCGAAGCGATGCTGCCAGCGGGTCGTCGGCTGGCGGATCGTGTCGCCACACGAGTTCGAGCCGAACCTCGCGATCGACCAGTGCCTTCAGCCGCCCCGGTGTGTCGCTGGCGATCACGCGGCCACAGTCCAAAATCGCGACCCGGTCGAGGACGGTCTCCGCTTCGAGCACGTTGTGCGTGACCAGCACCACGGTGGTCGCCTGTTCGGAGCGACGGCGTTCGATCGCATTCCACACAGCGCGCCGGGCGGTCGGATCGAGCCCGGTCGTCGGCTCGTCAAGCACCAGCACCGGCCGGTCACCGACGAGCGCCGCGCCAACGCCGGCCAGCCTGCGCTGACCCCCAGAGAGCTTGGCAATGGGCCGGTCCGCGAAGCCGCCGAGCCCAAGCTCGTCGATAACAGCGTCGCGCTCGGCGATCGCGTCGCGGCGCGGGAGCCCGCGCAGGCGAGCGGTCGTCTCAAGCGCGTCCGCTGGGCTAAGGTCTGCGAGTGCGGCGTCGTCCTGCGGCAGGTACGCAACGAAATCCGGGACGACGCGGGGCTGGGCGACGATGTCACGGCCAAACAGTGTGATGCGTCCGGCGTCCGGATTGAGCAGTCCTATCAACTGCCGCACGAGGCTCGTCTTGCCCGCGCCATTGGGGCCGAGCAGCCCGAAGACCTCGCCTCGGCGAACCTCGAGGTCAACGTCGTCGGTCGCGGTGACATCGCCCGATTTTGTCCGGTAGACCTTCGACAGACCGCTGACGACATAGGCAATTCCCGGCTCGGCACCCTCGCGCTTGGTGGCCGTCATCTCGCGAGCAGCCTAACTGGCGCACAAGGCGGCCGATCAGTGGGCGCGGCGGAGCGTGACAGGCAAGCCGGTGTCATCCCAGACGTCGTTGACGTCGGTGAGAGTCACCGCGTACTTCGCAAAGATCGCACAATTGGCGATGCTCGTATTTCGGCCGAACCTATTGTTGTCGACCTGGATACCCCGCATCGACGGTCTCGGCATGTTCACCAGGTTCACCGTGCAATTGCCGCCGTCGGCGTAGTTGCCGGTGAAGTGCAGGTCGGTGACGGTCCCCAGGTTCTGGTTGACCTGCATCGCCGAGTTGCCGTAGGTCGCGATGTAGAACGCGTTGTTCGTGATGTGCAGGTTCTTCCCGACGAAGATCTCGACGCCGTCGTTATGCGCCGGTTTCCCGCCCTGGTCAGGATCGTGGGCCCAGAAGGGCAGATCATGAATGTAGGAGTCGGTGATGGTGACGTTGTCGCCGGTCACCTTCGAAGCGTCCGTGGTGCCGTGGATGTTGTCGCGCAAAACCGTGTAGTTGGCCCCACGAATACCGTCGATTTGCACTGACGGATCTTCGGGGACCAGCTCGCTGTCTTCGACCAGCAGGTTGCTGCCTGAGACGACCTTGACCAGAGCGGTATCACCGTGGGAGACGCCACCGCGCACGATCGAAGACTCGATGGTCACGTTCGACGCCTCGACGACGACGAAGCCGTGGATGTCGAGGTCCCTCAGCACCGTGCCTGCCTTGGTGATCGTGATGTTGCCGTGGTGTTGAGTCAGCGTCGTACCAGGCGGAACGCCGGTATTCGCAGCGGATGGCCGCGCCGCCGGGGTCGTTGCTGCGCGCGCATCGTCGTGAGTAACGGTCACGACACTGGCTGCCACCACGACGCTGAGGCCAGCAAAGAGCGCGACTCGCCTCGAATTCCACGCCATCGAGATTCCCCCTCGGCGACTAAGTCTGGATCACCGGCCGCTGGGGATTATGCACCTACCGGCGCGACTTGTCGCCAAACCTGAGCCACAGCAGCAGCACGATGATCGAGCCGATGACCGACCCGACGATGCCGGACGGCTGAATAAGTCCGCTGCGTGCGTGGTGGTGAAAGAGCAGGTAGCCCAGGAAACCGCCGACGAACGAACCGATGACGCCCAACAGGATCGTGCCGCGGATGGTCAGATCCTGCTTGCCGGGCACAGCCAGTCTCGCGAGCGACCCCGCAACGAGCCCGATGATGACGAGGCTGATGATCAAGCCGAGCATGGGTCTCTCATTCGGTAAAAGCCGAGCGGCTAAAAGCCGCGCCGTCGACGGCGCAGGAAGCGGGCTACGGCGAGGGTGAGCGCGGCGAAGATCGAGCGACGGCCAACGGTTGACATGTGTCCATCATGCATCGCCACGAGCGGCTAGACGAGGCGGGGCCTCAAGCTGCTAGACGAGGCAGGACGGGCCGAGCAATGCCTTGAGATCGCCCATCAGCGCAGGTGTCGCATCGACGCGAAGGTTCTCGTCGAGCCGGAGCACCGTTGTGCGGGCGCCGTTGCGCAGCTGCAGCTGGACCTCGGTGACGCCAGGGTGAGTGGCCAACACCTCGCGCAGGCGCTCGACGACGGGTGGCGTGCAGCGCGCCGCCGGCAGCTGCAAAACGACAGGTCCGCGCTGCGCGGCTTCGCCGACGTCCGGTAGGAACAGCTCGATCGCCTGCAGGTTCAACCCGTCGTCCCGGCGACTCAAACGACCCTTGACGCAGATGACCGCGTCTTCGGAGAGCGACATCGCGTACTGCTGGTAAGTCTGCGGGAAGAACAGCACCTCGATCGAACCTTCGAGATCCTCGATAGTCGCAATCGCCCACGGGTTGCCCTGCTTGGTCATCTTGCGTTGCAAGCCCGAGACGATGCCGCCGATCGTGATGATGCCGCCTTCGGGGTGCTCGTCGGCGGTCAACGAGCTGATCGAGCAGTCGACGAGGCGGGAAAGCACGTGCTCGATGCCGAAGAGTGGATGGTCGGAGACGTAGAGCCCGAGCATGTCGCGCTCGGCGGCAAGCAACGCGGTCTTGTCCCACTCCGTTGCCGGGATCGCGATCTCGAACGCGAGGCCCAACCCGGCCGGACCTTCCGCCTCGTCGGCCGAGCCGAACAGATCGAACTGACCGACCGCCTCAGCCCGTTTGGTGCCCATCGCCGCGTCGATGATTTCTGCATG
>DASRZB010000060.1:0-10764 GCA_035653855.1 Acidothermaceae bacterium
CCGTTTCGGGCCGGCTCGAACCCGGGATCGGGATGACGTTTTGGCCCTTCGCCAGCATCCAGGCCAGGGTGGCTTGTTGCGCGGTGATGCCGCGCGCGGCAGCGACCTTGACGAACGCTGGGTAGCGTCGCTCGATGCCGCTTGCGTTGCCGATACCACCGAGCGGACTCCATGGCAGGAAGGCAATTCCGTTCTCGCGGCAGTAGTTCAACTCACCCTCAGACGAACGGAAATTCGGCGCGAACTGGTTCTGCACCGCTGCAAGACGCCCATCGAGAATGCGGTCTGCAAGGGCAATCTGCGTGACGTTCGCGTTGGAAATGCCGGCGAGCACGATCTTGCCTTCGTCGAGCAACTCCCTGATCGCGCCGAGGCTGTCGGCGTATGGCACCCGCGGATCTGGACGGTGAAACTGATAGAGGCCGATGGCCGGAACGCCGAGTGTTTTCAGCGATTGCTCAGCTGCCCGCTTGAGGTACTCAGGCCGCCCATCAACGCTCCACGACCCGTCGGGACCTCGCGTGTGGCCGCCCTTGGTAGCGACCAGAATGCCGGTCGTGTCAGACCCATACGAGGCCAGCGCGGCGGCCACTAGTCGCTCGCCGTGACCGAGGTCGGCGGCGGTCAGGCAGTAGGAGTCGGCCGTGTCGATAAAGGTCATGCCCGCGTCGAGCGCGGCGTGGATGGTGTCGATCGCCTGCGTGCGGTCGGGGCGGCCGGCTACCGACAGCGGCATCTCACCAAGCCCGATCGCGCTTACTGTGAACGTTTCGACGCCTCGCCCGATCTTGCGGTAGCGCATCTTTGGATGTCCCGTCTCGATCGATGGTGCGTGCTAGCCACCTTCAACGTATCCAACACCCCGACATTCCGGGCAGTCAGCACTGCGCTAACGCTTGGCTGCCAGGGCCAGCGGTGAACGATCTTGTAGGCAGCCGGATCCATTCCGAGCACGAAAAGTCGCTCGCCGGCTTCCCTTCGCGCCTGCTAGAGACGGTGCGAGAGATCTACGAGCGGATCGAGTCAACCCGAAGCGACGACCGCCACGAGTTGTGGCTCGGCTGCGTCGCGGGCACCTCTGTGGTGCTCGGTGAGCTGCGGCTGCCCATGTTCGACAACATCGATCGGCGATATCCGCGAACCCATGCCCCCCAGCGAACCAATACCGTCCAGCGAAGAAGGCAGTACCTCCCCCACGCCGGCGGGCGGCGTGCTTTTCGCGACCAAAGCCGGCGCGCGACCGGTGACGTCGGAGGTACGGCGGCTATTGCGAATCGGCGACATCGACGACGTCCATCTGTCGCACCTAAGCGAGGATGCTGCTGCGCACTCGGCTGACTACTCGCTGATCCAGTGGGAGGGCCCGGCGCCCACAGAAATCCTTGACGACCTCGTCGTGCTGCATTCGCGCATGACGATCGATGCACCGCTGGAGGACCTTGATTGGGAGCCGGAAAATTGGACGCCCGAGCGGTATCGCGAGCGGGAGCAACGAGTAGCCGCCAACGGTTCAAAGTGTGCAACGATCGTGCTGCCGTCGCATCGCGGACACCGACTGGGCATGTTGGTGAAGCTCGCCAATCTCGCGTACCTGCGTACGAGCCGACCACGCGTGCGAGCGCTGAACACGTGGAACGCAGCCATCAATGACCACCTGGTGGGGATCAACGAGGCCATCGGATTTCGGGCCGTCGAGCGGTGGCGTGCATGGCAGCTCGAACTACCGAGCCCGACGACATAGGCCCAGCGACTTCAGTCGAGTTGGGGTGGTGGGTCGGAGACGAATTGGCGGCCGCCCGGTGATGTCCATAGGCAGCTGCCGTCGGGTTTGAGTTGGACGGTCCAGCGGGTGAAGGTCTTGAGCCGGTGGTGTCGTCGGCACAGGCAGCAGCAGTTCGTGGCGGAGGTGTCCCCTTGCGGGGCGGGGATGTTGTGGTCGATGTCGCAGACGGTCGCCCGGGTGTTGCAGCCGGGGAACCGGCAGCGCCGGTCACGGGCCAGCACATAGTCGGCCAACTCCGCAGGGGGCCGGTAGATCACGCTGCCGTAGTCCAGCAGGTGGCCGGTGACCGGCTCAACAATCAGCCGCCGCCAGTCCGCCTCGGTCGCCCGGTCGCGGACCAGCGCGGCGGGGATCGGCCCGTAGCCGACCAGGTCGGCGGGGTTGTCGGCCAGGCCGAGCAGGGACGGCAGGTCGGTGATGAACTGCACCTGGTGGCGCCGCCCGTGCCGGCGGGGTGTTTTCGGATCAGCCAGTGCATTGTTCGCCCAGGCGACCAGCGCATCACAGCGGTAGGCGTCGATGCCCTCATCGGCTAGCCCGGCGCCTTGGGCGGCGGCTTGCAACTGGGTCGCGGTCGCATCCAACCCCAGCCACACCGTCTGCGCATCAACAGCGGACAGGGTCACCTGCAGTTGGCTCATCACCGCATCCAGCAGGTCGAACTTGTCGACCCGGCGGTGCCGCATCGCCGCAGTGTGCTCGGCCAACACCAGATCCGGGTTCGCTGCCAACACCGCCCGGCGCAGCGTGCGGCGAAACGCCGCCCAGCTTTGGCCCTGGATCTTCGAGGCGACCCGGGCATCGACCGCGGCGATGCCGGCCCGGTCAAGGCCAGCTTCGCGCACCGCCTGCGCCACGACCCGCGCATGCCAGTACCCCATCAACCCCGCCGCCATCGCCACGCGGCACCTGGGCAGCGTTTCCGTGATCGCCCGCGCCGCATCGACCCGGGACTGAGCACCACCGAAGGTCATCCCCAGCGTCGCCGCGACCAGACTCACCCCGGCGTCGACCGGGTCGCGCTCCACCGGGTCGCTGCTGTCCGGATCGGCTGGGGGTGGGGTCGGGCCCGCGACCCGCGCGGTGACCCGCACCACCAACTCCGACAGCCACGCCTGCTGACGTTCCAGCAACTCCAACGCTACCGACGCGGACTGCTCGTCGAGGGTATCGACGTCGAGCAGCGACAAGTAGCTGACCATGAAACGACCCGGCTCGAAACCCAGGAGATCCTCGTTCGACCAGCCCGGGCCAGCATCGGGCAACAACGACGTCGCAACCGCGCGATCACAAACATCGACATACACATCGACATCGGCCTCCGCGATCAACATGCAATGAAGCTATCGAGCACCACTGACACTTTTCGCAGGCACGTTCGAACCTCGAAATCTGTGCACGAACTCGCAAGCCTGTGCACAACATGAATGCAGCGATCCGCGCGAGTATGCGAGCTACGTGCCGGACTTCCACGTCGCACTGACGAGTGCGACGCCGGGTCGATAGGCGAGATGCACGTAGGACGGCGCAGCGATCACCGCGAAGTCGGCTCGCTTCCCAACGGCTAGCACGCCGATGTCGTCGCGACGTAACGCAAGCGCGCCGCCTGCAGTCGCCGCCCACACCGCCTCGGCCGGCGTGAGATGCATGTCACGGACCGCGACGGCGATACAAAAGGGCATGCTCGTCGTATACGAAGACCCTGGGTTGCAATCCGTTGCCAAGGCCACCACCACACCCGCATCGATCATTCGCCGTGCGTCCGCATACACGCTGCGGGTCGAGAAGTCGGCGCCCGGCAGAACGGTGGCGACGGTGGCCGATCCGGCGAGCGCCTCGACGTCCGCATCACTCATGTGATTGCAGTGGTCAACCGACGCTGCATCAAGCTCGACGCCGAGTTGCACCGCACCGGTTCTCTCCAACTGATGTGCATGAAGGCGCGGCAACAGTCCGCGCTCGATACCCGCTTGCAGAATCGTCCGCGCTTCATCGACAGAGAACGCACCGCGATCGCAAAACACGTCGATCCACCGTGTGCCAAGGGCGCAGGCGTCGAGCATCGGCCCGGCGACGAGCGAGACATAGTCGTCGCGCCGACCCTGGTATTCGATCGGCACCACGTGCGCTCCAAGGAACGTCGACTCAGGCGTCAGCGACTGCGCGATCGCGAGGCCGCGCACCTCGTCGTCCGTCGTCAGTCCGTATCCGCTCTTGATCTCGACAGTCGTGGTGCCGGACGAAAGCATCTCGGCAAGCAGACGCGAAGCGTTCAGGCGAAGCGCGTCATTGCTCGCCTCACGAGTAGCGATCAAAGTCGCGGCGATGCCGCCCGCGGTGTAAGGGGTTCCAGCCATTCGCGAGGCGAACTCACCGGCGCGGTCGGAGGCGAAGATCAGATGACTATGGCTGTCGACGAAGCCCGGTACAACCGTCTGTCGATCCAGGTCAACATGCACGTCCGCAGCGGGAGCACGAGCCCGCCGGCCGACCCAGGCCACCCGCTCGGCCTCGATGACCATTGCCGCATCGTGCACGACGCCAAGCGTCGAACCGTCACCACCACCTGGGTCGTTGGTGACGAGCAACCCGATGTTGTCGACAAGAGTTGTCGTCATCGAACCACCGCACCGATCGCCGACTGCAGTGCAGCACCGATGTCGCCGAGGCGAACATGGCCACGGTCCTTCACGACAACGTTCCCGTCTACGACCACGTCGGTGACATCGGATGCCGACGCCGCAAACACGACGCTTTCCGCCGTGACGCCGCCACCCGCCGTGCGTCGCGATGCGAGATCGACCGCGACCAGGTCAGCACGCGCCCCGACGGCCAGTTGACCGGCGTCCGGCCAGCCCAACGCGCGATGTCCAGCGACCGTCATCGCATCGATCAGCGCGCCGGCCCCGAAATTGCCGCGCGAGTAAGTAGCCAACCGCTCATCAAGCTCGATCCCCCGAGCCTCCTCGAACAGGTCGATCACCGACTGCCCGTCGGAGCCAACCGACAGCGCGACACCGGCAGCCGCCAAGACACCCGCAGGACCGATTCCGTCGGCGAGATCGCGTTCGGTCGTCGGACACAGGCACACATCTGTCGAGCTCGATGCAAGTAACGCAATGTCGTCGGCGGTCAGGTGCGTTGCGTGAACGGCCGTCGCTGCCGCACCCAACGCACCCGCGTCAGCAAGTAGCCGGGTCGGAGTAACGCCGTACCGCTCCAAGCAGGCGTCGTTTTCCGCGCGCTGTTCGGACAGATGAAAATGAAGCGGGACGGCGCGGGTGCGCGCCCAGTCGGCGACGTGACTGAGTTGGTCCGCCGGCACGGCGCGCACCGAGTGGATCGCCGCGCCGATGCGTACGTGCGCAGCGCCAGCGAGGTCGTCAACTCGCGCCGCCCAGTCAGCTACGTGGCCGTCACTAAAGCGTTGCTGCGTAGGCGAGAGCGGCTCGCCTATGCCACCTGCCAAGTAACAGGTGTCAAGCAGGGTCAGCCGGACGCCGACTTGGGCCGCCGCTTCGATCAGCGCGTCGCCCATGGCGTTTGGATCGGCGTACGGAACGCCGCCAGGTTGATGGTGGACATAGTGGAATTCACCGATGCAGGTGATGCCAGCCAACGCCATCTCGGCGTAAGTGGCCCGGGCGAGCGCTAAGTAGGTCTGCGGATCGAGCCGATCCGCAACGGCGTACATCTGGTCGCGCCATGTCCAGAAGTCCCCTCGCCCGACCTGCGTGCGGCCACGTAGCGCGCGATGGAATGCGTGAGAGTGCGCATTCGCGAGTCCTGGGATCACCAGACCCGTCAATTGCTGCGCGCCTGACGGAGGGTCGGCGTCCGCCTCGACACCGATGATCCGGCCGTCGGTTACGGTGACCAGAACGCGAGCCGCTACCCGACCAGGAGGCAGCCACGCGTTCTCACACCACCACGACGGCACTGTCAGCTCGCCTCGACCGGCGCAGTGCTAACCCAATCGGCCATCACAGCCGCAAGTGCCTCGACACCCGCAAGGCAGTCGGCGCGCTCCGCGAATTCCGCTGGCGAGTGTGAGACTCCGGTCGGATTCCGCACGAACAGCATCGCCGTAGGGACCACGGACGACAGCACGCCGGCATCGTGCCCGGCCCCCGTGCCGAGGTCCGGCACCCGACCGACACTAACCATCGAGTCGAGCACCTGATGTAATCGTGCATTCGCGTCGACTGAGAACTCCACGATCGCCGAGACCGACTCTGCGGTCACGACGAGCTGCACCCGCTCGGCAGCCGCGCGGGCGTGCGCGTTCGCCGAGACCCCACTGACGATCGCATCCACAACCGCCTGGTCTGGCCCGCGCGCGTCAAGCCATGCCGTCACCGTCGATGGGATCGCGTTCGTGCCGTTCGGCTCGACGTGCACGCGACCGAACGTTGCGACGCCACCGTGCTTATCGGCGAGTATCCGAGCTGCAAAAACTGCTGCGGCGAACGGCAGCATCGGGTCGCGCCGGTCGGTCATTCGCGTCGTACCAGCGTGGTTTGCCTCGCCCTCAAAGGAGAAGCGCCATCGCCCGTGTGGCCAGATACCGGTGCCGATCCCTAGTGGCGCGTCGAGATCGACCAGTTCTTGTCCCTGCTCGATATGCAGCTCGACGAAGACGCCGACCCTGCGCAGAGTCGCGTCGTCGCGGCCTAGCTGCGTGGTGTCGATACCAGCGCGACGCATCGCCTCGTCGAGAGTCACGCCGTTCACATCGGCGAGCGCCCGCGCGGCGTCGGGTGCCAGCGCGCCCGTAAGAAGGCGCGACCCGGCGCAGGCGACTCCGAAACGCGCGCCCTCCTCATCGGCGAATACGGCAACGGCGACGGGCCGCAACGGCCGAACTCCGCGACTGCGAAGCACGTCGATCGCGCACAGCGCAGAGACCACCCCGAGCGGACCATCGAACGCACCGCCGTCCGGCACCGAGTCAAGGTGCGACCCAGTGACGAACGCCTCTCGCGGCTCACCAGACCAACCACTCGGCAGCCACCACGCCCACATGTTGCCGTTGCGATCCAATTGCACGTCCAGACCACGCGCCCGAGCTACGGACAAGAACCACGCCCGAGCCTCGAGATCGGCGTCATTCCAGGCAAACCTGCGATAGCCGCCCGCGGGCGTTCGACCAATCGGCAACAACTCCGACCAGAGCCGATCGAACGTGCCACCGATCTCGTTCACTCGGGAGCGGACTCGTGCATGGGAATCCGGACGCCGCGCTGCGCCGCAACCTCGTTCGCCAGCTCGTACCCAGCATCGACGTGCCGGATCACGCCCATACCGGGGTCGTTCGTCAGCACTCGTTCAAGTTTCTGTGCTGCCAACGGCGTCCCGTCGGCGACGCTCACTTGACCTGCGTGTATCGAGCGACCGATGCCAACACCGCCACCGTGATGGATCGATACCCATGAGGCGCCCGAGGCCGTGTTGACCAGCGCGTTCAGCAGCGGCCAGTCGGCGATCGCGTCGGATCCGTCGGCCATCGCCTCGGTCTCGCGATAGGGCGATGCGACGGATCCGGCGTCGAGGTGGTCGCGCCCGATGACGATCGGCGCGCTGATCTCCCCACGGGCCACCAGCTCGTTGAAGCGCAACCCTGCGAGGTGCCGCTCGCCGTAACCGAGCCAGCAAATCCGTGCGGGCAAACCCTGGAAAGCGACCTTCTCCTGCGCCGATCGGATCCAGCGCTCGAGCGGCTCGTTGTCGGGGAACAGGTCAAGCACCGCGCGATCAGTAGCCGCGATGTCGGCCGGGTCGCCCGACAGCGCCGCCCACCGAAACGGTCCCTTGCCTTCACAGAAGAGTGGCCGGATGTAGGCCGGCACGAACCCAGGGAACGCGAACGCGCGTTCGTATCCCGCGAGCTGGGCCTCGCCACGAATCGAATTGCCGTAGTCGAAGACCTCCGCGCCGGCGTCCATGAAACCGACCATCGCCTCGACCTGGTGCGCCATCGACGTGCGAGCGCGATCGGTGAACTCCTCCGGCTTCGCCTCCGCGTAGTCGTGCCAGTCGGCGAGGTCGATGCCCTCGGGCAGGTACGACAGCGGGTCATGCGCCGACGTCTGATCGGTCACGATGTCGATCGGCGTCCCGCGCCGCAGCAGCTCAGGAAACACAGTCGCGCAGTTGCCGACAAGCCCCACCGACAGTGCGCGCCCGTCACGTTTCGCATCGAGCGCTCGCGAGAGCGCGACCTCGATGTCGTCCGTCCATTCGTCGAGGTAGCGCTGCGTGGCGCGCCGCTTTAGCCGCGCAGGGTCGACGTCGACGACAATCACCGCGCCGCCGTTCATGGTGACCGCGAGCGGTTGCGCACCGCCCATCCCACCGCAACCTCCGGTCAACGTCAGCGTCCGGGCCAGCGTTCCGCCGAACCTTCTCGCCGCAACGGCCGCGAAGGTTTCGTAGGTGCCTTGCAGGATCCCTTGCGTGCCGATGTAGATCCACGATCCGGCGGTCATCTGCCCGTACATCGTCAGGCCGAGGTGCTCGAGCCGACGGAACTCCGGCCAGGTCGCCCAATCACCGACCAGGTTGGAGTTAGCGATAAGTACTCGCGGCGCCCATTCGTGGGTGCGCATTACCCCGACCGGTCGACCCGACTGCACGAGCATCGTCTCGTCGTCCTTCAAGGTCTGCAGCGTGCGCACGATCGCGTCGAAAGAATTCCAGTCGCGCGCAGCCTTTCCGGTGCCTCCGTAGACGACGAGGTCGTCGGGCCGCTCCGCAACGGCCGGATCGAGGTTGTTCATCAACATCCTCATCGCGGCTTCCTGCGACCAGCCCAGGCACGACAGGGTGCTGCCACGTGGCGCCCGTACCGGGCGAGGGCCGCTCATGAGAGTTCTCCGATCACTGATTCGGCGGCGTGCACGAAGACTCCTGCACGGGTCAACTCAACGGCGGCCTCGATCTCCGGCGACAGCCACCGGTCGACGTCCGGCCCTGCAACGCGGGTACGCAAGGCGGCAACGATGGCCGCGGTACCCGGCGCGGGCAGCAACGGTGCGCGCAAGTCAAGAGCCCTTGCCGCGGTGAGAATTTCGATCGCAAGAACACGGGTCAACCCATCGACCGACCGCAACAACTTGCGAGCCGCAGACCACCCCATCGAGACGTGATCCTCCTGCATCGCCGACGACGGAATCGAGTCGACACTCGCCGGCACCGCGAGTCGCTTCAACTCACTCACGATCGCCGCCTGCGTGTACTGCGCGATCATGTGCCCCGAGTCAACGCCCGGGTCGACGGCGAGGAACGCCGGCAATCCGTGCGAGCGCGCCACGTCGAGTAGCCGGTCGCTGCGGCGCTCGGACATCGACGCAAGGTCAGCAGCCGCGATCGCCAGGAAGTCGAGCACGTAGCCAAGGGGTGCGCCGTGGAAGTTCCCGTTCGACTCAACCCGGCCATCTGCCAATACCACCGGGTTGTCGATCGCGCTCGCCAGTTCGCGACCGGCGACGGCGAGCGCATGCGCGAGCGTGTCGCGAAACGCGCCGGCCACCTGCGGCGCGCAGCGCAGCGAGTAAGCGTCCTGAACCAACGTGCAGTCGATGCGATGCGACTCGACGATCGGCGAGCCGGCGAGCAGTGCGCGCAAATTCGCTGCCGACGCCGCCTGGCCGGGGTGTGGCCGCAACGCCTGCAGATCGGCGGCGAACACGGCATCGGTACCAAGGATTGCCTCGACACTCATCGCCGCCGCGATGTCGGCGTTCTTCGCCAGCAGGGCCAGGTCGTGACACGCCAGGAGCAGCATGCCGAGCATCCCGTCAGTGCCGTTGATGAGCGCGAGACCTTCCTTTGCACTCAGCACGACAGGTTCGATACCGGCCGCGTGCAACGCGGTACCTGCGGGCAGCAACGTGCCGGCGGCGTCGCGCACCTCGCCCTCGCCCATCAACGCCAGCGCGCAATGCGCGAGTGGTGCGAGGTCGCCGGAACACCCAAGCGAGCCGAACTCGTGCACCACCGGAGTGACGAACGCATTCAGCATCGCCGCGTAACCCTCGACGATCAACGGCCGGACGCCGGTGCGACCGGTCGCCAACGTCGCTAGGCGTAGCAGCATCATCGCGCGAACGACCTCGCGCTCGACCTCAGCGCCGCTGCCGGCCGCATGCGAGCGCACGAGGGAACGCTGCAACTGCGCACGCAGCTCGGGCGCGATGTGCCGAGTGGCTAGCGCGCCGAAACCGGTGGAGACGCCATAGACGGGTTCGCCGGACTCCGCCAGCGCCTCGATGTGCGCTCGGGACCGTGCGACCCGCGCGAGCGCCTCGGCACTCACCGCGACCCGGGCACCGTCGCGGGCAACGGCAACCACCTGCGCTGCCTCCAGCGGCTGCTCCCCAACCACAGCAACTGCCGGGACCGTCACTTCACGCCTCTGCGTCATAGGGACAGTTGACCTCGACCCGGCCATCGTTGTCGCGCGCTGCCCTGCGAATATGTCTGGTATCCCAGACATATTCGTGGCACCGATACCCACTCGTTCCATGCCCAACGATTGGATGTCAATGAGCGTCGTCCCAGCGGTCAGCCGGGCAATCGCGATGCTGCGGATTCTGGCCGCCCACGCCGTGCCGGTCCCGGCCGCAGTCCTCGCCCGTGATCTCGCCTTGCCGCGCTCGACCGTCTACCACCTGCTCGCGGTCTTGGAAGCCGAAGGAATCGTGGTTCACCTCCCCGAAGACCGCGCCTACGGCCTTGGGCTCGGCGCATTCGAATTGGGATCGGCGTACCTGCGCGGGGATCCGTTGGAGCGGCTCGCCCGACCCTTGCTCGCCACACTCGTGCAACAGACCGGGTGCACGGCACACCTCGGCGTCTTGCACGGGCGCGAAACGCTCTACCTCATCAAAGAGCAACCGCGGCGTCCGGTCGCGCTGGTCACCGACGTAGGGGTTCGGCTGCCTGCGCATCTCACAGCTGTGGGGCGTTCGATGCTGGCC
>DASRZB010000061.1:0-5768 GCA_035653855.1 Acidothermaceae bacterium
TTGGGTTTGTCCCGGGGAACTGGGGTCTATGGCACGTGCGGGTGCGGGACTTTTGTCGCTATGCCGTGTGGTGGGTGGAGACGAGCATCGTGTTGCAAGGTTCGACGGTTGATTGCCGGATGGTCCGGTTCCTTTGAAGGAGGTCGTCATGCGCCGCAAGACTTTTGATGCACTAATGACTACGGGGGGCCTGGTTCTCGCGGCCGTCTTGATCGTGGCCGGGGTGTTGGGTTTGTGGGCTCACAATTTCATCGACAACCAGGTCAAGTCGCAGCTGTCTCAGCAGCAGATCGTGTTCCCGGCGGCGGGTTCGGCGGCGATCTCAGATCCCGCGATCAAGCCGTATCTGACCAAGTACGCCGGTCAGACGATGACCAATGGTGCGCAGGCTGAGGCGTTCGCCGATCACTACATCGCGGTGCACCTGCTCAAGATCGGTGGCGGGAAGACCTATTCGCAGCTGTCCGCGCAGGCTCAAGCTGATCCGACCAACACCAAGCTCGCGGGCACGGTGGAAACGATGTTTAAGGGTGAGACCCTTCGTGGTCTGCTGTTGAACGGGTACGCGTTTTGGAAGATGGGCGAGTACGCGTTGATCGCCGCTGTGGCGTCGTTCATCGGGGCCGGGTTGTTGCTGCTGCTGGCCGCGTTCGGCCTGGTTCACCTGCGGCGCACCGATCCGACCGCGGAGTTGCTCCCCAAGCTCGGTGCGCGGACCCCGGCTCCCGTCGAACCGTAACGGCGACCGCACCGACGATGAGGGCCCCCGCTCACGCGAGGGCCCTCATCTGCGCCCGGTTGCGTTCGGTGGCTTGGTGCCTCGCGTGCTAGGACGTTCGACCCTCACAGCACCGAAGACTGGCCAAATACGTTTGGTGTCAAAGCCATTTCCGCTATGGAGGCTCAGATGTTCGTCGCAGACCGTGGCCCGGCGATCGCAACGATCGACGGCAACGAAGCCGCCGCCCGGGTCGCGCACGCGCTGTCGGAGATCATCGTGTTGTACCCCATCACGCCGGCGTCACCGATGGGCGAGTTCTGTGACGCCTGGACCGGTGCGGGTCGGCGAAACATCTGGGGCGCGGTACCGGACGTCGTCGAGATGCAATCTGAGGCCGGCGCGGCGGGTGCCCTGCACGGAGCCGCGATGAAGGGCACGCTCGCCACGACATTCACTGCGTCACAGGGCCTGTTGCTCATGCTGCCAAACATGTTCAAGATCGCCGGTGAGCTGACGCCGGCAGTGATTCACGTTGCTGCCCGCGCGATCGCTACCCATGCGTTGTCGATTTTCGGCGACCACAGTGATGTCATGGCGGCTCGGTCCACGGGCTGGACCATGCTCGCAGCGAGCTCCGTTCAGGAAGCGCACGATTTCGCGCTGATTGCTCATGCGGCCGCGTTGCACACGCGCGTTCCGGTGCTGCATTTCTTCGACGGCTTCCGTACTTCCCATGAGGTCGACAAGATCGAGTTGCTTTCCGATGAAGATTTGCGGGCATTGGTGCGCGAGGAGGATGTGGTCGCGCACCGGTTGCGTGGCCTTTCGCCTGACCACCCGGTACTTAGGGGTTCGGCTCAAAACCCTGATGTCTTCTTCCAGGGTCGTGAGGCTGCCAATCCCTTCTACGAGGCGGTGCCCGCCGCGGTCCAAGCGACGATGGACGAGCTCGCGGCCCGCACTGGCCGGGCGTACCAACTAGTGGAATACGAGGGTGCGGCCGACGCGGAACGTGTCGTCGTTTTGATGGGGTCGGGAGTAGGAGCTGCCCAGGAAACCATCGAGGAGATGAACCGGCACGGCGAGAAGGTCGGCTTGCTCAAGATCCGTCTGTACCGTCCCTTCCCCGTTCCCGAGTTGGCCCGGCTCTTGCCTGCTACTGCGCGCCGGGTATGCGTGCTCGATCGCACCAAGGAGCCAGGTGCTGTTGGCGATCCGCTCTACCTCGACGTCGTGGCCGCACTCAACGAGAGCGGCCTGCACGGGGTACACGTGACAGCCGGTCGATACGGCTTGGGAAGCAAGGAATTCACGCCGCACATGCTGAAGGGTGTCTTCGACGAGATGCGCCATGTGATGCCACGTCGGCACGTGACCATTGGAATCGTCGACGACGTCTCGAACACGAGCATCGCCCCAGATGACTCCTTCGAGGTGCCGACGAAGGCGGTCCAGGCGGTCTTCTACGGACTGGGTAGTGACGGCACCGTAGGTGCGAACAAGGCGGGCATCAAGCTCATCGGAGAGCTCACAGATCTGTACGCGCAGGGCTACTTCGTGTACGACTCGCGCAAGTCAGGATCGGTCACCGTTTCGCACCTGCGTTTTGGACCAGAACCAATTAGATCGACGTACCTCATCTCACAAGCTGACTTCGTCGCTTGCCACCAGTTCGCGCAGCTGAGAACGGCACCCGTACTCGATGTCGCGCGGCATGGTGCGACATTCCTGCTTAATGCTCCGTACTCGGCGGACGAGGTGTGGGCCCACTTGCCAGCGCTCGTTCAACACCAGATTCGCGAGAAGAAACTCGACTTCTGGGTGATCAACGCCAACCACGTGGCTCGCGAGGTTGGGTTGGGCGGCCGGATCAACACGGTGATGCAGCCGTGCTTCTTCGCGCTGTCGAACGTCATGCCGAGGGAGCAGGCCCTGGAGGCGTTGAAGGCCAGTATCGAGCACAGCTATGGCAATCGCGGACCTGAGGTCGTGGAGCGCAACCTCGAAGCGATCGACCGCGCCCTGGACGCTCTCGTGCGCGTCAACGTTCCGGCGGAAGAGGTTCCGACGGACAACGAGGCGCCGCTTATCGAGCTCGTCGCCGTCGCAGCGGACGCTCCCGCATTGACCCGCGAGCTTGTCGCCGCCCATGGAGAACGGCTGCCCGTGAGCGCGTTGCCGGCTGATGGAGCGTTCGCGACAGGAACATCGCGCTGGGAGAAGCGGGGGATCGGCACGGAGCTCCCCATCTGGGACCCGTCGATCTGCATCGACTGTGGCAAGTGCGCAATCGTGTGCCCACACGCGGCCATCCGCATGAAGGCGTTCGATCCGATCGCGCTCACTGATGCCCCCGACGGCTTCCAGTCCAAAGACTGCGCTGGCCGTGACCTCCCTGGCCTCAAGCTGACCGTCCAGGTATCTCCCGACGATTGCACAGGGTGCGGGCTTTGCGTGGAGATCTGCCCTGCGCACAGCAAGGAAGCCGTCAACCACAAAGCGATCAACCTTGCTGACGCACTCACCCACCGCGACACCGAACGGCCACAATGGGAATTTTTCGAGAAGATCCCAGAACTCGATCGTTCGCTAGTTCGACACGACACCGTCAAGGGATCGCAGCTGTTGCAGCCCCTATTCGAGTTCTCCGGCGCGTGCGCAGGTTGCGGTGAGACCCCGTACTTGAAGCTCCTGAGTCAGCTCTTCGGCGACCGAATGGTGGTGGCGAACGCTACCGGCTGCTCCTCGATCTATGGCGGGAACCTGCCGACGACGCCGTGGGCCAAGGACGCCGCGGGGCGCGGGCCAGCATGGGCGAACTCGCTCTTCGAGGACAACGCCGAGTTCGGTCTCGGTTTGAGGCTGGCGTCAGAGCAGCAGTCCGCCGAGGCACGCCGTCTGCTTGAGGAACTGCGGCCGCACATCGGGGACGAGGTCGTCAAGGCGCTTCTTCGTTCTGATCAAGTTGGTGACGCGGAGATCGCCGAACAACGCGAACGAGTGGCGACGCTGAAATACCTCCTGGCCGGCGTCACCGGACCGCAGGCGGCGCAGGCACGCCGTTTGGCGAGCCTTGCAGACGAGCTCGTCGACAAGAGTTTTTGGATCGTCGGCGGTGACGGGTGGGCATACGACATTGGGTTTGGTGGCCTCGATCACGTCCTCGGCTCCGGACGCAACGTCAACGTGTTGGTACTCGATACCGAGGTGTATTCCAACACCGGAGGGCAGGCCTCAAAGTCGACACCCCGCGGTGCGGTAGCGAAGTTCGCGGCGTCGGGAAAAGAAACCGCAAAGAAAGACCTCGGTGCGTTCGCCCGGTCGTACGGCAACGTCTACGTCGCGCAGATTGCCCTCGGCGGAAATGAGATGCAGGCCGTGCGAGCGCTTCTCGAGGCTGCGGCGTGGCCTGGTCCGTCGCTGGTTATCGCCTACAGCACGTGCATCGCGCACGGTATCGAGATGTCGACGTCAATGACCCACCAGAAGGAGGCGGTCGGCTCCGGTTACTGGCCCCTCTATCGCTATCACCCGAGCCCGGAAGAGGGCGCGCATCCGTTCCAGCTCGATTCGAAAGCTCCGACAATCCCAGTCTCAGATTTCGCATTGGCGGAAACGCGGTTCTCCATGCTCGCTCGTTCTGACCCCGAGCGTTCGCGGCACCTGCTGGCCATGGCTCAGTCTGATGTCACCGAACGCTGGCACTACTACGAGCAGCTCGCCCACGTTGAGCGCGCCTTGCCGCACGACAGCGGCACGGAGTTGAAGGATCCAGCTGACGATGCCGACCAAGGAGACTCGTCGTGATCGATCTTGCATGCAGGTACCTTGGCTTGTCACTTCGCTCGCCGATCGTCGCATCCGCGAGTCCGATGACGAACAGTCTCGAACGCTTGCTCGCGCTACAACACGCAGGCGCGGGCGCAGTCGTGCTGCCGTCATTGTTCGAAGAGGAAGTCAACCGCGACTCGCTGCGTCTAAGCGTCGATCTCGACGCCGGCAGCGATTCGTTCCCTGAGCTGGGCAGCTTCTTCCCGCCGATGGAGTTCGACCACCTTGGCCCGCTGAGTCATCTCAAGCTGATCACCGCGGCCAAAGCGCATCTGACGATACCGGTGATCGCGAGCGTGAACGGTGCCACCGCAGGGTGGTGGTTACGCAACGCCGAGCTCCTTGCCGTGGGCGGCGCGGACGCGATTGAACTCAATCTGTACTCGGTACAGGCAAACCCGGAGATGTCGGCGACGGCTGTTGAAGACCACTACCTGCGCTTGATCGACGACCTGCGCTTCCGGGTAAGTCGTCCGCTCTCGGTCAAGCTCAGCCCGTACCTCTCGTCAACAGCGAACTTCGCACGCCGTCTCGTCGATGCAGGTGTCGATGGCCTCGTGTTGTTCAACCGCTTTTACCAGCCCGACATCAACCTTGACACGCTGGACGTCGAAAACCGCGTCGACTTGTCAACACCCGAGGACATCAAGCTGCCACTGCGCTGGATTGGCTTGCTCCGTCCGCTCCTCCCGAACACCTCTCTGGCGTTGACGTCGGGCGTGCACAGCGGGCTGGACGTTGCCAAGGCCATCCTCGCAGGCGCGGACGTGGCGATGATGGCATCGGCGCTCCTCCGGCGTGGAGCTGGCCAGGTCGCGCTCGCAGAGGCTGAGCTCGGGGCGTGGATGACCAGTCGCGACTACCACTCGGTCGCACAGATGCGCGGCAGTATGTCGAGCCGAACGGCACGTGACGCCAGCCCATACGAACGTGCGCAGTACATTCGCACATTGGCGAGCTATCCAGTGAGCCATCCCGGATAGCCATCAGACGCTGCGGGCTCAGGTGGCACCGTCGACATCGAGTCAGTAGAACGGAACCGCCGATGCAACCGATGGCTATCCGCGCGGAGGCTCTCACCAAGCACTACGGAGGCGTCGCTGCTCTTGACCACCTCGAGCTCGAGGTGTCCCCGGGTGAGGTGGTCGGCTTCCTGGGGCCGAACGGTGCCGGCAAGACGACGACTATTCGGCTCCTGCTGGGTCTCATACGGCCG
>DASRZB010000062.1:0-2058 GCA_035653855.1 Acidothermaceae bacterium
CTGCAAAAGCCGATCGCGATGGACGAGGGCCTGCGCTTTGCAATCCGTGAGGGCGGTCGTACCGTCGGCGCGGGTCGCGTAACGAAGATCATCAAGTAGTCATGCCACAGCGGATTCGGATTCGGCTCAAGGCATACGACCACGAGATCGTCGACCAGTCGACGAAGAAGATTGTCGAGACCGTGCTGCGCACCCAAGCCAAGGTGCGTGGCCCGGTTCCACTGCCGACCGAGAAGCACCGCTACACGGTGATTCGCTCGCCGCATAAGTACAAGGACAGCCGCGAGCACTTCGAGATGCGGATCCACAAGCGGCTCGTCGACATCGTCGAGCACACGCCGAAGACCGTCGACTCGCTGCAGCGTCTGGACCTGCCTGCCGGCGTCGACATCGAGATCAAGATCCAGCAGGCCTGAGGCCGGAAAACACCAGGTTTTCCTGGTGGTAACGTAACCAACTCGCCGGGGTAACCCGGTACGAGCACGACGTCCGGGTGTGCCCCGCAAGCGGGGGACCACTCGGCAGCGAACGTGCGCTCCGCTCGAATTCGAGCGGAGCGTTGCCATGCAAGGACGGGTTTCCGCCTGTCCTCCGCCCGCGAGCACCGCGCTCGCCCGCGCCTTCGAGAGAAAGCACAGTTCTGATGGCCACAAAAGCAATCGTCGGGGAAAAGGTCGGCATGACCCAGATCTTCGACGACCAGAACCGAGCGATCCCGGTGACGGTCGTGCGCGTCGGCCCCGTCCGCATCGTGCAATTGAAGACCCCCGAGCGCGACGGCTACAGCGCGGCCCAGGTCACCTATGGGATGCGTCGCGAGTCGACGCTCACCAAGCCTGAGCTCGGCCACTTCAAGAAGGCGAACGTGGAGCCCGGCCGGCACCTCGTCGAGCTCCGACTGGACGACCTCGGCGAGCTCGCGGTCGGCCAGGAGATCGATGCCTCGATCCTGACGGTCGGGGCCAAGGTCGACGTGACGGCGATCTCTCGCGGCAAAGGCTTTGCCGGCGGGATGAAGCGCCACAACTTCAAGGGTCAGGGCCACGCGCACGGCAACCACAAGCACCACCGCGCGCCCGGCTCGATCGGTGCCTGCGCGACCCCGGCGCGAGTGTTCAAGGGTACGAAGATGGCGGGACGGATGGGCGGCGAGAAGGTCACGACGCTCAACCTCGAAGTGATCGAGGCCGACAGCGAAAAAGAGTTGGTGCTCGTGCGAGGCGCGGTCCCTGGGCCACGCGGCGGGCTGGTGCTCATCCGCGCCGCGGTGAAGGCGGGCTGATGTCGGTCGCCACGGATCTCGAACCAGTGATCGTCGAGCGGCGCAATGTCGCCGGCGAGGTGCTCGGCACCGTCGCGCTCGACCCGGCGTATTTCTCGCTCGGCCCGAATGGCCCGCTGTTGCACCAGGTCATCACCGCACAGCTCGCCAATCGCCGTGCCGGCACGCAGTCGACCAAGACACGCTCTGAGGTGAAGGGCGGCTCGAAGAAGCCGTACCGCCAAAAGGGCACGGGCAACGCCCGCCAGGGCACGATCCGCGCCCCGCACTATGCGGGTGGTGGCGTCGCGCTCGGCCCGAAGCCGCGCAGCTACGCGCAGCGTACGCCGAAGAAGATGGTGCAGCTCGCACTGAAGTGCGCGCTTTCGGACCGGGCCCGCGAGGGCGGTGTGTGCATCGTCGATCGTTTCAACTTCGAGGTGCCGAGGACCAAGCATGCGATCGCCGCGCTCGACGGACTGGGTGCAGAGGGGCGAGTGCTCGTCGTCCTGGCTCGCAGCGACGCGAATGCGCTGAAGAGCTTTTCCAACCTCGGTTACGTCGCGACCTTGCCGGCCGATCAGCTCACCGCGTATGACGTGCTGAGCGCGGACGTCGTGGTGTTCACCGACGAGACGCTGCCCGGCGAGGCATCGCCCAGCACCGCCCCGGCCACCGCGCCGCGCCGGCGTGCGACCGAGCTCGCCGCGATCCGCGACGAGGTGATCGCCGCGACCTTCGAGGGCAGTGCGCTTTCCGAGGGCGATGACGACCTGGCGACCGAAGAGGCAACCGAG
>DASRZB010000063.1:0-4323 GCA_035653855.1 Acidothermaceae bacterium
GGCATGACAATCACTTCCAATGCGAGACGTCGCGCCCGTCCTGTTCGCGCAGTTACGCGATCCCGGCGCGACCCGATCGCCGGCCCGCCAAACTCACCGCCTCCCCGAGCGACCAAAGGCAATCGAGCACGTACATGGTCCCCCTGCCGCCGCCTCGTGCTCCAGGGACGAATGGCCTACCGGGTAAGGCAAATCGTCCCAACGGTCCTCGAGCAGCGCAAGAAACTGCATGCGCTCGGTTTTCGTGACCGCGTCCATAGCGCTGCGTTCGACCACGCGAACCCCCGGGAGCAGCCGGTCGGTGATAGCGCGACCCGCAGGAGTGATCTGAACCAGGGTGCTACGTCGGTCATCGGGATTGGGCATCCGCCGAACCCAACCGCGCCGCTCGACCAAATCCAGGGTGGCCGTCGTGCTCGCCGACGCGACGAGGACGCGCTCACTGAATTTAGCTCGGAGATACATTACCTGTCAGCCGACGCCTGGTTGGGCGTGTGCGCCGACCGGCAGCAGGTTGCCCTTGGCGTCCTTCGCTGTGAGTGCACCGTAGGTGGGGTTGCCATTGGCGCTGTCGCCGAGCCACCAGAACTTGACGTCGGGGTTCACGCTCCACGCGGCGACGTGGGCGGCAGTCGGGACGCCGTTCACGACCACCGATATCGAGGCCGCCGCCCCCACGTAGTAGCCGACGAAGTACGTCCCGGCGACTGTCTTGCCAACCATCGACACCGCGTGGAAGCCCGGCTCTAGGTCGCTGCCGTCGAATTCGTTCGCCTCATAGACCCCGGTGAGGTTGGCTCCGGATGCATCGGCGGTCCCGACCATCAGGCCGAAGTGGGTGCACGGAATCGCTGCATCGTCGATGTGAATCCCGTACAGCACAAGGGATGTGGTCGTCCCGGTGTCCTTACCGGCCTGCACCAAGGTGCCCCACCGCGGCGCATTGCCGTCAGGGGTCGCAGCCGGAGCACCCTCGGTCGGCTGTGCCGCGGGTGAGGCAGTGCACGAGACGGACGGCGATGAGCTCGCCGGGGCGAAGGACGCGACGGGTGGCGTTGACGCCGCGTAGTGGAGCGTGGGCGAAGCCGGTGCCGACGACACGGGTGCGACCGCCAAGGGTGCGGACGTCGAGGAGGCTGCTGGAGCTGGGGACGATGAAGCCGGAGCAATCGCAATGCCAAGCCCGTTACCTGATCCCGTTTGCACAGTCTGCGTGCCGTGATGGCCGCCGGCGAGTGCCGCGACCGACGTGATGCCAAGCACCGCAACTGCTGCAGCGCCGACGATCGACGTCTGGCGGATCGTTCTGATACGGCGGCCGCGTCGAATGATCTGTTCAGATGTCGCGCCGAGCGTGAGATCGGGCGGCAACTTCCCGAGCTCCTCGCCGAAGTTGTTCTCGCTCATGAGGTCTCCTTTCGCGCTGGCGAAAACGCCGGCACGTCGATGTCAGAAAGGTCACTGTCAGGAAGGTCAGTGTCAGAAAGGCTGGGTGAGCGCCGTAGTTTGGCCAGCGCCTTTGATGACGTGCTTTTCACCGTGCCGACGGATATGCCGACATGCGCGGCGACCTCGGCTTCGCTTAGGTCGACGTAATAGCGCAAGACCACGATTGTTCGTTCGCGACGCGTGAGCTGAGCAAGAGCGGCCGCAAGCGCCGTCCGCTCATCTATTGTTCTGCCGTGATCGGGGACGGCGCCCCGCTCAGGTAACTGTTCGGTCGAGCGCTCACGCCACGGCGCTCTGCGCCACCAGTCGATATAGCTGTTCACCATGACCCGACGCGCGTAGGCCTCCGCGTCGTCGAACCGCACCCGGCGCCACGCAGCGAACGTCTTCGCGTACGCGAGTTGGGTGAGGTCTTGCGCCTGCTCCCGATGTGACGTGAGCAACCAGGCCGTCCGCAGCAGGCGCGCCGACGACTCGGTCACGAACCGGGTGAATTGGGCCGTCGCTGCCGCCGAGCTGGTCTGCCCGGCAGTGTCGAGTTCGTCGGGCCGCTCCATCGATGCCGTCACACCCCGCAATACGGACCGATGCCCAGATGGGTTGCCGTCGTCGCCCCACTCTGTCGTACGAGATGCCGGGTCGTACGAGATGCCGGGTCGTACGAGATGCCGGGCGCTTACCGATGCCAGACCCGCAAACCGGCAAGGCGAGTAGCGTCGAACCATGGGGTTGTGGTTCGCGATGGCGCTGGTCCGCTGGTTCCTCAAGCTCACCAGGCGAAGGCGCTGACCCCTGGTACGCCGCTCAGGGAAGCCGTAGCCTCAGCTCACCCTCTGAAAGGCGGCGCACATGTTTGTTCAGATCATCCAAGGCACGGTGACCGACGCCGACGCTCTGCAGCGGTCGGTTGAGCGGTGGCGCAAGGAGATCAAGCCTGGCGCGCACGGTTACCTCGGCTCCACCGGCGGGGTCACGCCCGATGGGCGGGGCATCACGATGGTCCGCTTCGAGTCGGAAGCCGATGCCCAAGCCAACAGCGATCGTGCCGAGCAAGGTGCCTGGTGGAACGAGGCGTCGAAGGCATTCGGCGACGACGTCACATTCCACAACTGCAGTGAGATCGAGACTCTCCTCGGTGGCGGCGACAACTCCGCCGGCTTCGTGCAGGTGCTGCAGGGACGTACCAAGGACCAGGCGCAGATGCGCGCAACCGGCCGCGAGATCCAACACGAGTTGCAGGCGGTGCGTCCCGACATCCTGGGCGTCGTTGTCGCGTTCCACGGCGACGGCGGGTTCAGCCAGTTCATCTACTTCAGCTCGGAAGAAGCGGCTCGCGAAG
The DNA here is from genome assembly GCA_035653855.1 of Acidothermaceae bacterium. GTDB lineage: Bacteria > Actinomycetota > Actinomycetes > Acidothermales > Acidothermaceae > PALSA-607. The sequence continues at coordinate 2,789 of DASRZB010000063.1, forward strand.
GCGAGAAGGCAATCCAGAACGACTCCGACCTCGGTGACCGCCTGCGCGCCACGATCGAAGGCGACCTGACGTTCTTCGACCTGAAAGAGCCCGACTTCGACTGACCGCGATGCGCACCGGCACTTGGTCTGTTCAGGTGCCGGTGAGCCATCCAAATCCCCACGGCGGGAGCTGGATCCGGCTCGGGTCGATAGTCAGCTCCCCCGTCGTGGAATGCACGTGGCGGGGTGCGTGCAGGCCGGCACGTACCACGACGTCGGCAGCGATGTCTTGCGTGCGGTCGCTGAAGTTGGTCAGCGCGAGGAACGGCGCGCTGCGCGGGTGTGCTCGCCGATATGCAAGCACGCTGTTGTTTTCGGTCGGCACAATCTCTGTCTCGCCTCCTGCCCGCAGCGCCAGCAACGATCGGCGTGCATCAACCAGCCGGCAGATCGCGGAGAAAGCCTTGCCCTCCAGCGTCTTCGCGTCGTTGCGACGCTCCGCGGCCGCCCAGTCCATCGGTGGCCGGTGCATCCACCGGTTGTCGTCCGCGTGCGCCAGATCGTCGTCCCAGTGCGGGTCATTGCGCATCGCGAGCTCGTCGCCCATATAGATCAGCGGGATGCCGCCGAACGAAAACACCACGGCGTACATCGACTCGAGCCGTCGCAACGCAAGCGTGAGTTCAACATCGTCACCCGAGGTCAACGCGCTCTCTATGCCGCACAATGACGCGGCGCTGCCACTGATCCGCGCATCGCCGGTCGCCTCGTTCTCCTGGAACAACGCGCCGCGCGCGAACGACCCGGCGAAGCGACCGCTGTAGTAGTCGTTGAGAAAACGGCGATGACTGAAGCCATCGAGCCCGACCGCCCCGGCGTCCTCATCGGAGACCGCCCACCCGATGTCGTCGTGACAGCGCACATACGTGACCCAGGACGTCGATTGCGGTGCAGGACGACGGCGCGACAACGCCTGTTCGGCAAGGCGGACGTCGCGGCTGGCCAGCGTCGACCACAGCATCACCATGAGCTGGTTGTCGTAGGCCAGATCGCATTCGGGCTGGTACCGCTCGTGCGCGCCCAGATACTGCACGAGCATGTCGGGGCTGACAATCGCCTCGGCCTTGAGGGCCAGTCCCGGCGCGGCTAGGCCGGTCAGTGCCCGGAACGCTTGCACCAGCAAATGGGCTTCTGGCTGGTTCTGGCAGTCGGTGCCCATCCGCTTCCAAAGAAACGGGACGGCATCGAGCCGCAGCACGTCGATCCCGCGATTTGCCAGGGCGAACATGGTGCCGAGCATCGCCCGAAACACGATTGGATTCGCATAGTTCAGGTCCCACTGGAACTCGTGGAACGTCGTCCATACCCAGCCGAGTCCTGCAACCTCGGTGAAACTGCCGGGCGCCATGTCGGGGAAGACCTCCGGCAACGTGCGTTCGTAGGCGTCGGGCAGGGTCCGGTCTGGGAAGACGAGGTAGCAGTCGCGGTACACCGGGTTGCCCTCCAGCGCCTGCTGCGCCCACGTGTGCTCGCGCGCCGTGTGGTTCACCACAA
>DASRZB010000064.1:0-5564 GCA_035653855.1 Acidothermaceae bacterium
ACCGGTCAATGCCTGTGGCCTCGTGCAACTCTTCAACGGTTGCGCCTGCGCGGATGGCCTGCTGGATCGTGACAATGCGGCCGTCGGTCGGACGCCGAGCCTGCTCGATCAGTTCCTGGCGGTCGCCGATCTCGCCGTCCCACCGAAATGACGAACCGGTCTGTTCGAGCGATCTCAGGGCCTTCTGCAAAGCTTCAGTGAAGTTGCGGCCAATCGACATCGCTTCGCCGACACTCTTCATCGTGGTCGTCAACGTGTCGTCGGCGCCCGGGAACTTCTCGAACGCGAACCGCGGCACCTTCACGACCACGTAGTCGATGGTCGGCTCGAAACTTGCGGGCGTCTTTCTCGTGATGTCGTTGGGGATCTCGTCGAGCGTGTAGCCGAGGGCCAGCTTTGCGGCAATCTTGGCGATCGGGAACCCGGTCGCCTTGCTGGCCAACGCCGACGATCTGGACACCCGCGGATTCATCTCGACGACGATGACCCGGCCGGTCTCGGGGTGTACCGCGAACTGGATATTGCAGCCGCCGGTGTCGACCCCGACTGCGCGCAGCACCGCGATCGCGATATCGCGCAAGTGTTGGTATTCGCGATCGGTCAACGTCAACGCGGGCGCGACCGTGATCGAGTCGCCGGTGTGCACGCCCATCGGGTCAACGTTCTCGATCGAGCACACGACAACGACGTTGTCGCCCCGGTCGCGCATCAACTCGAGCTCATACTCTTTCCATCCGAGGATCGATTCCTCGAGCAAGATCTCGGTGGTCGGGCTCGCCTGTAGACCGGAGCCGGCAATCCGCCGTAGATCGCTCTCGTCGTAGGCGATGCCGGATCCGGCGCCCCCCATCGTGAATGAGGGCCGGACGACGACCGGGTAGCGAAGTTCGTCGATCGCCTCGAGACAGTCGGCAACGCTGTGGCAGATCACCGAGCGAGCCGACTCTGCGCCGACGGACGCGACGATCTCCTTGAAACGCTGCCGGTTCTCCCCCGCCTGAATCGCCTCGATGTTCGCCCCGATGAGCTCGACGTTGTACTTCTCGAGTACACCCGCCTCGTGCAGGGCGACCGCGGTGTTCAACGCCGTCTGGCCGCCGAGCGTCGCGAGCAATGCGTCGGGCCGTTCCTTGGCAATGATCATCTCGACGAATTCGGGAGTGATGGGTTCGACGTAGGTTGCGTCGGCGAACTCGGGGTCAGTCATGATGGTGGCCGGATTGGAGTTGACCAGCGAGACCCGCAGCCCTTCGGCGCGCAGCACCCGACAGGCCTGGGTGCCGGAGTAGTCGAACTCGCAGGCTTGGCCGATCACGATCGGCCCGGAGCCAATAACCAGTACTGACTTCAAGTCTTCCCGTTTCGGCATCAGCGACCTGCGCTCATCAGCTCGCCGAAACGATCAAACAGATACGCGGCATCGTGCGGGCCCGCCGCTGCCTCAGGGTGGTACTGCACCGAAAAGGCCGGCGTATCAAGGCACTCCAACCCTTCGACCACCTCGTCGTTCAGACACACGTGGCTAACGCGCGCGCGACCGAACGGCGTCACCGTCTCACTAAACAGTGGCGCGTCGACAGCAAAGCCGTGATTGTGCGCGGTCACTTCGACCTTGCCGGTGGCGCGGTCGATGACCGGCAGGTTGATGCCTCGATGGCCGTAGCCAAGTTTGTAGGTGCCGAACCCAAGCGCGCGGCCGAGCAGTTGATTGCCGAAGCAGATCCCGAAGAACGGTAGCCGGCGAGAAAGAACGTCTGCGATCAACTGCACGGGACCCACCGATGCGGCCGGATCGCCCGGGCCATTAGAAAAGAAGACCCCATCAGGATTGATCGCCATCACGTCGTCGATGCTCGACGCTACAGGCAGGACGTGCACTTCCATGCCGCGTTGCGCCATGCGGTGCGGTGTCATGGCTTTGATCCCGAGATCGAGAGCCGCCACAGTGAACCGACGCTCGCCGATCGCCGGCACCACGTATGGATCCGGCGTTGACACCTGGCCCGCCAGATCGGCGCCTTCCATCCGGTCGGTTGCCCGTACCCGTTCCAGCAATGCCTCGGCATCACCCGCCGTCGATGAGATGCCGACCCGCATTGCGCCGCGTTCACGCAGATGGCGGGTAAGCGCGCGGGTGTCGATGCCGCTGATGCCGACAACTCCTTGCGCGTCTAGCTCATCATCGAGGGTCCGGCGCGACCGCCAGTTCGACGGCACCCGGGCAGGATCGCGAACCACGTAACCGCTGACCCAGATGCGCGACGACTCACTGTCTTCGTCGTTGATTCCGGTGTTGCCGATGTGCGGCGCAGTCATGACGACGACCTGCTTGTGATAACTCGGATCGGTCAGCGTCTCCTGGTAGCCCGTCATACCGGTCGCGAACACGGCTTCGCCGAACGTCTCGCCGGCCGACCCGTAAGAGTCGCCGTGAAACGCGCGGCCGTCTTCAAGGACGAGGACGGCGGGACGGCGTGGTGCTGGCGTCGTCATGCGGGCTTCCCGTCGAGAACGGTGGGAGTCGCGCGCAGGAAGGTATGAACAACGCGCACAGGCAGCTCCCGACCGGCGTAGGGGGTATTGCGGGATTTCGACGTGAGCGCGCGCGGATCGACAACGCGTCGCGCGGCCGGATCGATCAACACGACGTTTGCGGGTGCGCCCACGGTGATCGGCTGTCCTTGGCCAGCGAGCCGGCCGATACGCGCGGGCCGGGTCGACATCCGGTCACAGACCCCGGCCCAGTCGAGCAGCCCGGTTTCGACCATCGCCAGTGCCACCACCGACAGTGCCGTTTCAAGCCCGAGCATGCCCGGCGCCGCGGCCTGCCATTCGGTTTCCTTGTCTTCGAGCGCGTGCGGTGCATGGTCGGTCGCGACCGCATCGATCGTGCCGTCGGCTAGTCCCTGCCGGACGGCGTCGACATCTTCACGGCTGCGCAGCGGCGGATTGACCTTGTACAGCGGGTTATACGTCGCTGCGAGTTCGTCGGTGAGCAGCAGATGATGCGGCGTTACCTCGGCGGTGACGTTCACCCCGCGCGCCTTTGCCCACCGCACGAGTTCGACGGATCCGGCGGTCGAGATGTGGCAGATGTGCAACCGCGAACCGACATGCTCGGTCAGCAAGATGTCGCGCGCGATGATCGCCTCTTCGGCAACCGCAGGCCAACCCCGAAGGCCGAGCACTCCAGACAGCTCGCTCTCGTTCATCTGGGCATCCTCAGTCAGCCGCGGTTCTTGCGCGTGTTGCGCGATCACCCCATCGAACGCCTTGACGTACTCAAGCGCGCGGCGCATGAGCAGCGCGTCGGAGACGCACTTCCCATCGTCGGAGAACACCCGCACCCTGGCGTGTGAATCCGCCATCGCGCCAAGTTCGGCTAGTTGCTCGCCATGCAGGCCGACGCTCACCGCGCCCACCGGATGCACGTCGCAATGGCCCGCATCGCGACCGGCCAGCCAGACCTGTTCGACGACACCCGCCGAGTCGGCAACAGGGTCGGTGTTGGCCATGGCGTGAACGGCTGTGTAACCCCCGAGCGCCGCTGCCAGCGTGCCGGTCGCGACCGTTTCGGCGTCCTCGCGTCCGGGCTCTCGAAGGTGTGTGTGCAGATCGACGAGACCGGGGATCGCCATGAGCCCATCAGCCTCGAGCACAGTTGCGCCGCGATGCGACAGGCCAGGCTCGATCGCTGCAACCACCCCGTCGTCGAGCAGCACGTCGACCGGCTCGACGCGCTCAGGTAGCCGGGCACCCTTGAGCAGCCAGCTACTCACGCGGCACCTCCTTGCGGCTCCGTCAGTTCGGTCACGAGCGGCTCTATGCCGATCGCCGATTCGCTGCCGCCGAGCAGGAGGTACAGAACCGCCATCCGCACGCTCACGCCGTTGGTTACCTGCTCGACGATGACCGAGCGCTCGGAATCGGCGACCTCGGCCGCAATTTCCATGCCTCGGTTCATGGGGCCTGGATGCATGACGATCGCATGGTCGGGCAATACCGCCATGCGCGCGGCATCGAGACCATAGCGACGGCTGTACTCGCGCGCATTCGGAAAATACGACGCATTCATCCGCTCGCGCTGCACGCGCAACATCATGACGACGTCGGTCTTGGGCAGCACTGCGTCGAGGTCGTAGGAGTACGAGCACGACCACCCATCGATGCCGACTGGGAACAAGGTCGGCGGTGCGACGACCGTGACGTCGGCACCGAGCGTGTGCAGCAGCAAGACGTTGGAGCGAGCCACCCTGCTGTGCAGAACATCGCCGACGATCGCGACCCGGCGCCCTTCGAGATTGCCGAGGTGGCGACGCATCGTGAAAGCATCAAGAAGGGCCTGAGTCGGGTGCTCGTGGGTGCCGTCGCCAGCATTGACCACACTGCCCTTGATCCAACCGGCCAATCGGTGGGGAGCGCCGCTGGCTTCGTGCCGGATGACCACGCCATCGGCGCCCATCGCCTCAAGCGTCAGTGCAGTGTCCTTCAGGCTCTCGCCCTTCGACACGCTTGACCCCTTCGCCGAAAAGTTGATCACGTCGGCGGACAGCCGCTTCGCGGCAGCTTCGAAGGAGCTGCGGGTGCGGGTGGAATCTTCGAAGAACAGGTTCACGACTGTGCGGCCGCGAAGCGTGGGCAACTTCTTGATCGGGCGGTCCGATAGCCGGGCGAGCTCGGTCGCGGTGTCGAGAATCAGCAGCGCGTCGTCGCGACTCAGATCGCCGGCCGAGAGTAAGTGCCGAGTCATCGTGCATCACCACCCTGTGCTGTTACGGAAGCAGGGCCTGAATCCGAAGCAGGGCCTGAATCCGAAGCAGACCCTGAAGAGGAAGCGGGACCGAGCAACACGGCGTCCCGCCCGTCGAGTTCTTCGATGAGCACCGTCACCTGCTCACGCACCGAGGTAGGCAGGTTCTTGCCGACGTAGTCGGCCTTGATCGGCAACTCTCGATGACCGCGGTCGATGAGTACCGCGAGTTGCACGGCCCTCGGTCGACCGAGCTCGCCAAGCGCATCGAGGGCGGCTCGCACGGTGCGGCCGGAGAACAAGACATCGTCGACGAGCACGACGAGCATCCCGTCGACCCCGTCGCCGGGGACCTCGGTGCGAGCAAGTGGGCGAGGCGGGCGCATCCGCAGGTCGTCGCGGTACATGGTGATGTCGAGGGAGCCCACCGGGACCGCCCGGTTCTCGACGGCGCTCATCCGCTCGGCCAACCGACGCGCGAGCCCGACGCCCCGGGTTGGAATGCCGAGGAGCAAGACGTCGGCGCCACCACGGGTGCGTTCGAGGATTTCATGGGCGATGCGGGTCAGCGCGCGGCTCATGTCGGGTGCTTCGAGCACCTCGCGAGGCATCGCGGGCTGGTCGTTGCGGCGCTGGTGCTGATGGGCAGCCGTCATCGCCGGGACCTCCTTCCCCGCCTCACCGGACGGGCCTTAAAGGATGTCGAGCAGATCTCAAGCAGCGCCAACCTAGCAGACTCACTTGACGCAGAGTGACGATAGGCCTACCGTCACAATGCGTAACGAGCGCGGCTTTGACTTCGGGAATTATCGGT
>DASRZB010000065.1:0-2838 GCA_035653855.1 Acidothermaceae bacterium
ATGCCGTGCGTCGCGTGGCGCTGGAAGTAGGAAAGCTTCGGAGACGGGTAGCCGACCCAGCCGGGAGTGTGGATCGAGAACCGGTGGGTCAGATCGATGGCATGGACAGCTGTCCCGCCGATCGTCACTACCGTTTCGGTCGCGGAGGCCTGCTCGTCGACCGACACGTCAGCGTCCTTCCTCACGGCCGTCGGGGCCGATGGGGATGGTGAAGCCAGATACCGATGCGTTCATTCCGTGCTGTCTCCCATGAGTCGTTCGCCGGGGCCTTTCGTGTGGTCACAGCTCGGTCTATTTGTATCATGAAGTGTTCTCGGTGCTTGGCAGTCAGCGGCCTGCGGGGCGCGGGAAACCCGATCCGGAGGACGCCCAACGCGTAGAGTCGCGCCACTTCGGCTATTGGTATGACGAAGCGGCGAGCAGGGCCGTCACCCGGATTCTCTGGCGGCGGCGCGCGAGGCAGCGAGCGTCACGGCGCGGCGCACGAGGGTTTCGACGAGCGCTCGGCGGTAGGCGGGGGACGCGTGCAGGTCGCCGTTAGGCGAGACGGCGGCCGCGGCAGCGGCCGCCGCAGAAGCCGTGGCCGCAGTGTCAACCGGGCCGCCTATGAGTGCGGCCGTGGCCTGATTCGCGGCGAACGGGCGGTCTGCCACCCCGATCAGTGCGATGCGCGCGTCGGTGCACGCGTCGCCCTGGATCGTCACCGCAGCCGCGACGCCGGCGACCGCGAAGTCCCCGTGCCGGCGGGAGATCTCGAGGAACGCGGTGCCGGTCCCGGCCGGTTGCGGTGGGAGCCGCAGCTCGACGAGGATTTCGTCGGGCGCGAGGTCGGTCGTGTAGTAACCGCGGAAGAAGTCTGCGGCGCGGATTTCCCGTGTGCCGCCCGGTCCTCGGGCAACGATCGTCGCGCCGTGCGCCAGCATCACAGCGGGCAGCTCGGCCGCTGGATCCGCGTGCGCAACGGCGCCGCCGACCGTCCCGCGGTTGCGGATCGCACGGTGGGCGATGAGTGGGGCTGACTCGGCTGCTAACGGGGCCCGTTCGGTGATCAGCGGATCGGTCTCCAGTTGGCGGGTTCGAGTCATTGCCCCGATCGCCACGCCGCCGTCGTCGGTCCCACGGATCGCCGCAAGGTCGGGGATCCGGTTGAGGTCGACGATGAAGCCGGGCTGGGCGAATCGCAGCGCCAGTAGCGGCATTAGGCTCTGGCCGCCGGCGATCAGTTTCGCGTCCTTATCGGCGTGCTCGCTCAGAAGCACCAGAGCCTCCGACAGCGACGTCGGTGCGGCGTAGCCGAAGGCGGCCGACTTCACTGGCCGCGCCCCTGCGCGACGGACCGGATTGCCTGGACGATGGTGCCGTATCCCGTGCAGCGGCACAGGTTGCCGGAGATGGCCTCGCGAATCGTCTCGTCGGTTAGCTCTTCGTGTGGGCGCTCGGCGAGCAGCTCGCGGGCTGTGAGCAGAAAGCCCGGCGTGCAGAAGCCGCACTGCAGCGCGTGCTGGTCCTGGAAGGCCTGCTGCAGCTCGCTGAGTGCGCCGTCCGGGTCAGCGAGACCCTCCACGGTGAGCACGTCCGCACCCTCGGCTTGCACGGCGAGAACCAGGCACGCGCGAACGGTGGCGCCGTCGAGCGACACCGTGCATGCGCCGCACACGCCATGCTCGCAGCCCAGGTGGGTTCCAGTGAGGCCGAGATCGTCCCGGAGGAAGTCGGCAAGGGTCATGCGCGGCTCGACCTCACCGGTCCTCATGTGCCCGTTCACGCGCAGGTCGATGCGAATCTCCTCGGCCACGGTGCGATGGTAACACCATCTCAGAGCTCAAGGAGACATCGACGGCAGACGAACGATGGCGCGGTTGCAACCGCGCAAAAATTCATAATACAATCTCGTTCATGGCACCTGCCGAACCGAACGTGCCCCTGTCCGGCACGGCGACCGCTCAGCGGGAAGCGTACGTTGGTCGCTCACTCGTCCGTCCGGAAGACATGCCGCTTCTGACGGGTCAGGCGGTCTTTGTAGCTGACATTGCGCGGCCCGGGCAGCTGCACGCCCGGATCGTCCGCAGCCCGCGGGCGCACGGCACACTGCGGTCCGTGGACATCTCGGATGCGAGGGCCGTCCCGGGCGTTGTCACGGTCCTGACCGGCGCGGACCTGCCTGACGTGTTCATCCCGATCCGAATGCAGCTTGGCGACGTCGCCAACCAGGAGAAAGCGCTGCAGCGTCCACTCGCGCGCGACCGTGTCCGCTACGTCGGCGATCCGGTGGCGGTGGTTGTCGCCACCGACCCGCGCACGGCGGAGGACGCGGCGGCGATGGTGTTCACCGACATCGACGAGCTCGAAGCGGTAATGAGCGTCGAGCGTGGCGTCGCGAAGGACGCAGCCGTGCTGCACGAAGCGCTCGGCGAGAACGTCGTCGAGCGGCTACGCTGGCGACGCGGGGACGTGGACGAGTTGTTCGCACAGGCAGACGTCGTCGTTCGCGACCGCCTGCGCACCCAGCGGCACACGGGTGTCCCGCTCGAGACGCGTGGGCTCGTGGCCGAGTACGACGCGACGACGCGGCGACTGACGATGTGGGGCGCGTCAAAGGTCAAGCACTTCAACCGGGCAGCGCTTGCCCGCATGCTGGAGCTCCCTGAGGAGTCGATCAACCTCATCGAGTGCGAAGTCGGTGGCGGCTTCGGCGTGCGCGGCGAACTGTACCCCGAGGACTTCATTGTCGCTTACCTGGCCTGCCATCTAGGCAGGCCCGTCAAATGGATCGAGGATCGAATCGAGCACCTCGTCGCCACGAACCACTCGCGTGAGCAGGATCGAGTGCTCGAGATC
>DASRZB010000066.1:0-2916 GCA_035653855.1 Acidothermaceae bacterium
ACAGTGGTACTTCAAAATCACCGAATACGCCGATCGGCTGCTCGATGACATGCGCGAACTCGAGGGTTCGTGGCCCGAACGAGTCTTGACCATGCAACGCAACTGGATCGGTCGATCCGTCGGTGCGCACGTCGACTTCACGATTGAAGATCGCGCCGAGCCGGTCACCGTGTTCACTACGCGACCCGACACGTTGTACGGCGCGACGTTCTTCGTCGTAGCCGCCGACTCGGCGCTCGCTGCCGAGCTGTGTGCTTCCGAACAACGAGCCGCATTCGATGCGTACGTCGAGCAGGTGCGGCGGCTCTCGGACATCGACCGGATGTCGACAGAGCGGGTGAAGACCGGTGTTTTCCTAGGCCGGTATGCCATTAACCCGGTCAACGACGAACGCATCCCGGTATGGGCAGCCGACTACGTGTTGGCTGACTACGGCACCGGCGCCATCATGGCGGTGCCGGCGCATGACCAGCGCGACCTCGACTTCGCGCTCACGTTTGAGCTGCCGGTACGCATCGTGGTGGCCACCGACGAGGCGAACCCGGCGGAGAGTGGCGTCGCGACGCCAGGTGACGGCGTCCATATCAACTCAGGTTCGCTCGATGGTCTTGACAAGGTTGCGAGCATCGATCGCATCATCAACGAGCTCGAAGCCAAAGGTGGCGGCAAGGGCGCGATCAACTATCGGTTGCGCGATTGGTTGCTGTCACGGCAGCGATTCTGGGGCGCACCGATTCCGATCGTGCATTGCCCTGTCGACGGCGAGGTCCCGGTGCCCGACGCCGATTTGCCGGTGCGCCTGCCTGACTTGCGCGGCGCCGACCTGCAACCCAAGGGCGTATCACCACTTGCGGCTGCGACCGAGTGGGTGAACACGACCTGCCCGACGTGCGGCGGCCCGGCAACGCGCGACACCGACACGATGGACACGTTCGTCGACTCGTCGTGGTACTTCCTGCGGTATTGCTCGCCGCATCGCGACGACGTGGTCTTTGATCCCGCCGACGTCAAGATGTGGATGCCTGTCGACCAGTACGTCGGCGGCGTCGAGCACGCGATCCTGCACTTGCTGTACAGCAGGTTCTTCATCAAGGTGCTGCACGACATGGGGCTCGTCGACTTCGACGAACCGTTCAAAGCGATGCTGAATCAGGGTCAGGTCATCAACCAGGGCAAGGCCATGAGCAAGTCCTTGGGCAACGGTGTCGACCTGGGCGAACAGCTCGCTGCATTCGGTGTCGACGCGGTCCGCATGACGATGCTGTTCGCCGGCCCGCCCGAAGAAGACATCGACTGGGCCGACATGAACGTGCCTGCACTCGGCAAGTTTTTGGCGAGGGCGTGGCGGTTGGCCGCCGAAGTCCGCAGCGAAGTCGGCGTCGACGTGACGTCAGGGGACCTCGCATTGCGGCGAGTGACGCATCGCACGGTGCACGATGTCACGCACTTGCTCGACACGTTCCGGTTCAACGTCGCGATCGCGCGCGTCATGGAGTTGGTCAACGCGATCCGCAAGGCAGTCGACGTCGGTCCAGGACCGGCAGACCCGGCGGTGCGTGAAGCCGTCGAGGCGGTCGCCGTGATGCTGTCGTTGTTCGCGCCGTACACCGCCGAAGACGCGTGGGCCCGGCTAGGCCACCAACCCACGGTCTTCCACACCGGCTGGCCGGTGGTCGACCCGACGTTGCTGGTCGAGGAGTCCGTCGTCTGCGTCGTCCAGATCAACGGCAAGGTTCGCGACCGCCTCGACGTGGCACCCGATATCGACGAGACCGCGTTGCGAGAGCTCGCGCTCGCTGCGCCAGCGGTGGTGAAGGCTGTCGACGGGCGCGCTGTACGCACGGTCATCGTCCGGGCACCCAAGCTCGTCAACGTCGTGGTCTAGGGTCCGCCTATGTCGCGCGCGCACAAGAGCACGCCAGCGGTGGCGGTGGTCACCGATTCCACGGCCTACCTGCCTTCAGGATCCGCGGCGTTGCTCGGCGTCCAAGTCGTGCCGCTGCAGGTCATCGTCGGTGGCGTCGTCCGGGCCGAGGGCGAGGAGATCGGACCGAGCGAGGTTGCCGCCGTCCTGCATCGCGGTCACTCAGTGAGTACGTCGCGACCGTCGCCGAGCTTGTTCGCCGCCGCTTACCACCGGGCCTTCGGCGCCGGAGCGACGTCGATCGTGTCGGTGCAGTTGTCGGCCGCCATGTCGGGCACTGTCGATGCGGCGCGGCTCGCTGCGGCCGACGTCGGTGGTGACATCAGGGTCATCGACTCGCGGTCGGTCGGTATGGGCATGGGGTTCGCGGTCCTGGCTGCCGCCGACGCCGCGGTCGCTGGCGCCGATGTCGAAGCGGTGGTCGAGACCGTCACCCAGACTCTCGGGCGTACCCAGGCCATCTTCTACGTCGACACGCTCGAATACCTCCGTCGCGGCGGTCGCATCGGTGCGGCCCGTGCATTGGTCGGGTCGGCGCTCGCAGTGAAGCCGTTGCTGTGCCTGCGTAACGGCCGCATCGAACCGCTTGAACGCGTTCGGACTGCTTCGCGGGCGATTGCTCGACTTGAAGAACTCGCGGTGTTGATGGCGGCTGATGAACCCGTGAGCATCGCCGTACATCACCTCGATGCATCGCCGCGCGCCGCACAGGTTGTCGAAGCGCTCGAGACGCGCCTGCCGAAAGCTGGAGACATCATCACAACCGAGGTCGGCGCGGTCGTCGGCGCGCACACCGGCCCAGGCATGCTCGCCATCGTCGTCTGCACTCGCTGAGCGCTTTCCACAGTCGTCGGCGTTTGCTGGCGCGGTGCACAACCGTCGTCCGGTCGCACCCTTAGGACTCGCACGGACGCTTAGCTCGGTGTGTGCCGATGTTGCGTCGCAGGCCGGACCCGCGCGAGCTGGCCAGCGTGCTGCACCGGCTCGAACGC
>DASRZB010000067.1:0-4483 GCA_035653855.1 Acidothermaceae bacterium
GGCGCAGCGCGACGATCAACTCCACAGTGCGGGGCGGGGTCGCGTGCGGAGAGGTTTTCGGCCGCCGCGACCGCGGCTGGAAGGCCACCTCGCCTTCGGCCCGGTAACGGGCGACGAGCTTGCTCACCCAGCCCTTGGACACCCCATAGGTGCGGGCGACCTCAGCTTGAGAACGACCCTCCAACACAACTGCAGTGATCACCAGACGCGTTTTGCTCATCGCGCAGCATCAGCGCACCTGGTTTCCTATGTCGTGAGAGACCCGTTTCCTATGTCCTGATGCAGAACACCGTCGGGGCTACACCGTCGGGGCTACACGTAGCGCGGCAGGTCAGAGGCAGTTCGGCGCTCGCACCGGCAGCCGGATCAGGCCCCTACCCTGCGCAACAGCGCGCAACAGCAGCTTCGACGACCCCGCGGGTGGTTACCACGCGGACATCGACCGAATTCGCTGGTCCTAGGGTTGCGGGATGAGCGAACTTCCCCGGTGGGTCACCGACCACGGTCCAGAACATTCACAGTGGTACATCGACCGGTTCCGGGCGATGGCCGCTGATGGCGCGGATCTGGGTGGCGAAGCACGGTTGCTAGACGCCATGCTCGCCCGACATTCCCGCGTATTGGACGCCGGATGCGGACCCGGGCGAGTGGGCGCCGAACTCGCCGCCCGCGGTCACACCGTCGTCGGGGTCGACGTTGACCCGTTGCTCATCGCAGCGGCGGAGGCGGACCACCCCGGCCCACGGTGGATCGTCGACGACTTGGCCGAATTCGACCTGCCTGCGAGGGGAATGCCGGAACCCTTCCACGCCGTAGTGATCGCGGGGAACGTCATGGCTTACGTCGCGGCGGGGACCGAGCCGCGGGTGCTTGCTCGCGTCGCCGCCCATGTGCGTGTCGACGGTGTTGTGGTGGTCGGATTCGGAACTGATCGCGGATACCCGATCACCGATTTCGACACGCACGCTGCAGCCGCCGGTTTGACGCTAGAGCACCGTTTCGCAACGTGGGATCTCCGCCCGTGGCGCGATGATGCGACGTTCGTTGTCACCGTGCTCCGCAAGCTCGAGCGATCCTGACTAGCCAGAACGCGCCTACTACAGGTGCATGGCGACGGTGATAAGTATGGCGCTGTTCTCGAGCGCTTCCACGCTGTGCCGGCTGTCGGGTATCGCAACGTGCGTGCCGGCGGTCAGTGTCGTCTCGTCGGTGCTTGTACGCAAGACAACACGACCCGACAGCACCTGCAGCGTCGCCTCACCGGGATTTTCGTGTTCGTCGAGTGTCGCCCCGGCGAGTATCCCGATCAGCGTTTGGCGCAGCATGCGGTCCGCGCCACCGGTCAGCGTGCGCGCTGCCCGTCCGGAGCTGCCGTGTTCTCTTGCTTTGTCGAGTAGCTCGGCCGCGGTCGCGGACAGTGCCGTCGGGGCGTCCATATTGTCAGCTCCTGTTCGTGTTGGATCAGCTACCGACGTGTTCCCATCTACGGCGTTCTGACCGCGACCCGAGATCCGTCGGCCCGCAAGAGCGGTATACCACGTACCTTGGTCCGTTTACTCCGGGTCCGGTGGAAGGCGAGGCTGACGATCGTCAACGTTCCTCGCTGCCGGGTCCAGACCCGCGCATCGCTAGTCGACGTTGGCACGGACCCAGGTCAGTGCGCGGTGAGCGCCAGGACCCTGCGGCGATACTCGGTGACCGATTTGGGGAACTTGGTCGCGCCGGTCAGGGTGTGGTCGTCGGCGGCTGATCCGGTATTGAAGTAGTGCTCGTAAGCGACGTTGTTCGCAGGGTCGGTCATGAAGTCGAACATGTGGTCAACAAACGCCGGATCGTCGCCGCCGCCATGCCCGTTGGTCATCGCAACCAGGCCCCATTCGGTGATCGCCATCGGTTTGGCGTGCGACCTAGCGAACGCACTCCAAAAGGCGAGGCCGTCCGCGCCATTGACGTCGTCGTTCCACGCCGCTGCCTGAGCCGCGGCGAGACCCGTCGCGGCGGTGGGGTAACGCGACCAAGAGCTGTCGTAGATGTCGACGCCGATGTAGTCGACATAGGCATCGCCGGGGTAAGCCAACTGGGCGGGGAACGCGCCCGCACCTAGGGTCGGATTCCAGTCGAACGCGAAGTGCTGACCTGCCACACTGCGCATCGTGGTCACGATGGTGCGAAAGCAACCGACGTAGCCAGTGATGTTGTCCTTGGCGGCCCAGTGGTACCAGCTGCCGTTGAATTCCCAGCCGGGCCGCACGATCGTGTTCGGCAGCTGGTGGGCGACCAGGTTGGTCGCTGCGGCCCGCCAGTAGGCGTTGTAGGCACCTGCGGCGCAGGCGGCCAGGGTGTAGTGCGTGCCGTCGGGCAACATCGGCATCGAGTATTCAAACCGCGCGGTGCTTGCCGCGTGTGGAGCGATCAACCAGCTCGGCGCAGCGATGTTGCTCCACCGATCAGTCGCCCCGAAATCAAGGACGCCGCCGGGCTGCACACCGGTCAAGGCTCCGAACCTGGCCGCGCCTGCGACACCCTTGGAGTCAGGGCCTGCGTACACACCCAACGTCAACGAATGTGCCGGAGGCGCCTTCGGGTGTGCCGCAGTCACCGCGGCGATCACCCCGCCAGACACGGCATTCGGCGTCCCGGCGATAGGCAGGGATCGTGCGCTGAGGGGCACGCTCACGGACGCGTCACGGCCAGACAGCGCGGGCGCACGCGGTGCCACAGCCGTCGATTGAGCGGGCACGCTTGTAGCGCCGCTCGTGGCAGCGGCGCAACCCGTAAGGGTCACGGCCACGACCGCGGCGGACGCGAGAGCTTCACGCCACTTCGTGGGCATGTCATGTATGTCGTCCGTCTGGCCGTCTTCCGCAGGGCCATTTGGGCGTACCTGGCCCCAGGTGCAACCCACTGCTAGTGCAGCGAAGCGACCTGTTTGGCGAACTCGGCTGCCGATTGCGGAAATAGGGTCGTCCCGGTGAGCCGATGCTGGTTCGTCGGCGACCCGTAGTCGAAATAGTCTTCGTATGCGACATGATTCCCGGGCTCCTTCATGAAGTCGAACATGTGCTGGATGTAGCTCGGGTCGTCGCCGCCGCCGTGGCCGTTGGCCAAGTACGTGACGCCCCACTCCGGAATCGCTAATGGCTTGTTATGCGCCGCCGCAAACGAGCTCCAGAAGCGCAAGCCGTGGTCGCCGTCTAACAGGTCGCTCCAGACTTTCGTCTGCGCGTCCGCGCCGTGCTCCGACGAGGTGTAGTCGACCGACGAAATGTCGTACGCATCGACCCCGATGTAGTCGACGTACGCGTTGCCCGGATACGCCTGCTCCGCAGGGAAGGCATTCAAGCCGAGGCTGGGGTTCCAATCGAACGCGAAATGCTGGCCAGGCACAGCGCGCATCGTGTCGACCACCTGTCGATAGCAGCCGACGAAATTCGATACCTGGCCCTTCGCACTCCAGCTGTACCACGTGCCGTTGAACTCCCAGCCGGGCCGCACGATGGTGTTCGCCAGCTTGTCATTGACCAGGTTTGCCCCGAGCGTCTGCCAGTGGCTGTCGTAGTCGCCGGCGGCGCATGCCGCGAGCGTGTACTGCGAGCCGGTCGGCAGTAACGGGAGTGAGTATTCGAGTCTCGCCGAGGAGGTCGCGTGGGGCGCGAAGAGCCAACTCGGACCAGTCAGGTTCGACCAGCTGTCGGTGCCGGCGAAATCCAGCACGTGCGCAGGCGCCGCACCGGTCTGCTCGCCGAAGTGCGCGGCTGCGGCGACGCCGCCCGCGCCAGGCCCGGCGTAGACGCCGAGAGCCGGCACGTTGATTGGCGTGGCAGAGCCGTCGACCACTGGGATTACCAGGGCCAATGCAGCGCCGGCCGCCGCGACAAGGAGGAGTTGGAGTTTCTTCGCGATGTGTTAGTCCACCTCCACAAGAACGCGCTGCTGAGCTGGCGCGGCCGCCGCCGTCTCGGCCGGTTCGTCCGGGGCGGTGAACACCCACTTTCGGAACGACCAGAACCGCCAGACCATCCCGATGGCAAGCCCTACGCCGTTCGCCGCGATGTTGTCAGCGAGCGTGGAGCTGTAGCCGAGGGAATGGGACACCCAAAGGCAGCCCTCGGCGACAGCGAGCGCAACCAGCGACAGCAACGTGAAGACGGCCAGTTCGCGATGCACCCGCGAGCGGGCGCGATGACGCCACGTCCAGTGCCTGTTCATGAAGTACGAGGCGACTGTGGCCACACTGGTCGAGACGAACTTCGCGGCAATGGCCTCACGGCCGAACTCGAGCACCAGGAGGTTGAACATGCCGACGTCGAGCACCAGGTTCGCGACGCCAACCACACCGAAGGTGAGGATCTCGCGAGCTCGCTTCGTCGCCCACCACATTTCCCACCGCAGCGTGGCGAGCTGAACGACGAAGCGCACGCCCTGGCGCAGCGATGCCTTCGACTCGCCGCTGACCCGCTCGCCGAAGATGAAGGGCACTTCA
>DASRZB010000068.1:0-2921 GCA_035653855.1 Acidothermaceae bacterium
AACAGCCGCGTGAGTTCACCATTGCCTGTTGTTAGCGGCTCACCGTGCGCCGCGACGAGGCGCGATGCGAGGGTACGTGCTCCCGCGACACTGACCTGCTGCCCAAGAACGGCACGCACCGCGAGCTCGAACCCGTCGACATGACCGGAACTACGTCGGCCAGGCTCGGCGCAAATCACTGCACCAAGGACCGGGTCGTCACCGAGCGCCTCGGCCACTGCCTGCGCGTCGGCGTCAAGGTCGAGCAACCGCCTGCATCGGGCTACCGCGGACGCGAGGTCGCGCAGATCCGAGAGCTCGAGCCGGCAAGGAATCCAACCCTGTTGGACCCACGCATCAGCGGAGGCGGCGCGGTCGCCAAGCTCGATAATCGCGCTGCCATGCGCGAGACCGAGAGTGCGCCGATACCACGAGTCGCTGCCCTGCTCGACCCCTGGAACCGCTCGAGTGGTGAGGAACCCGAAGATGGGCATCGGCGCGAATGGCCGTCGGAATGGCAATCGCAAGTGCAGCGCGCCAGGTGTCGGCGTCCGACTTGCTAGTTTTCTGCTTGCTCGTAGTTGTGTCGGCGTGAGTGCGAAGACCTCGCGCACTGTGTCGTTGAATTGGCGGACGCTGGCGAAGCCCGCCGCGAACGCCACACTCGCGATCGGCACCTCGGTCGTTTCGAGCAGCAGTCGCGCGGTTTGCGAGCGTTGCGCGCGCGCCAGCGCGATCGGGCCGGCGCCCACCTCCGCGACCAACTGCCGGTTCACGTGCCGCTCGCTGTAACCGAGCCGGCGCGCGAGACCGGCGACCCCTTCACGATCGACAACACCATCAGCGATGTGCCGCATTGCGCGACCGACAAGATCGGCCCGCACATTCCATTCAGGCGATCCCGGGACGGCGTCAGGCCGGCACCTCTTGCACGCGCGGAACCCGGCCTCTTGGGCAGCAGCCGCGGTCGGCAGGAACCGCACGTTGGTTCGTTTCGGCGTCATCGCCGGGCAGCTGGGCCGGCAATAGATACCGGTGGTCAACACGGCGGCGAAGAACCACCCGTCGAACCTCGCATCGCGACTCGATAGCGCCAAGTAGCAGGCGTCCTCAGTCATCATGCGTATGAGCATGCACCCTCGGTCCGACAAACTGCTAGCGGATTTCGGACGCTGCCAGCAACGTCCGATTTCCGCTAGAAGCGGTAGGCGCCGGGCAAGTGACCGGATAATCGAACCGTGCCCGATGTCGTGTCCGATCTCGTTGTCACGCCGCGGGTGACCATCCCCGCCGGTGAACTGCGTTGGCGGTTCTCCAGATCGAGCGGACCAGGCGGTCAGGGCGTCAACACCACGGACAGCCGCGTTGAGTTGTCGTTCGACGTCGCGACCAGTCCCTCGATCCCGCCGTTCCTGCGCGAGCGCGTGATCTCGCGGCTCGGCGAGCGGCTCACCGACGGCGTCCTGGTCGTAGCGGCTTCCGAACATCGCTCGCAACTACGCAATCGTGAAGCGGCGGCGGCTCGTCTCGTGTCGCTCCTCCGCGGCGCATTGGCACCTCCCCCGCGCACCCGCCGTCCGACCGTGCCATCGCGCGGCGCGATCGAGCGCCGGCTCACCGACAAGAAGGCGAACGCCAAACGCAAGGCCGACCGCAGAACCCCGCCCGACTGGTAGCTAGGGCCGCGGGGGCCGCGGGGTCGAGGCGTTGGTGGTGTCCGCTGGCTGGTCGTCGAAGTTGATCTTGTCGACCTTCTTCAGGTGCTTGGTCATCGAACGCAGCAAGAACACGACCGCGACCGCGAGCACGAGAAACACCAGCAAGCCCAGGGAGCCGTTGGCGTTCTTAGCCGTGGTGTCGGCGGCAGCGGCCGTCGCGTAGTGGACAGCGAGAGCGGTCATGTTCGGGCGTCCTCACGCAGACCCGCAAACAGGTCGTCTTCGGGGATCGTCGAGTTGACCAGGGACCGCGCCAACTCGTAGTCCTCAGTGGGCCATGCTTCTTGCTGGATGTCGAGAGGTACATCGAACCAAGGTCCCAATGGATCGACCTGCGTCGCGTGCGCCAGCAGCGCCTTCGTACGGGTCTCGTACCACGGCGCGGTCGGCACCCGAGTCGTGATCCGGTTCTGGTCTTCCTCTTTCACGACCCACTCGGCCAGCCGCTCGGCGTAAGGCGACTCGAGCCCCCGAGCAACCATCGCATCGTGCATGGCCTGGAATCGCTCGAGGTGGAAAGTCCAGTGGTAGTAGAGCTTCAGCGGCTGCCATGGGTCGCCAGTGCCGGGGTAACGGTCGGGATCGCCGGCCGCGTCGAACGCCTCGACGGTGACGTTGTGACACATCACGTGATCGGGATGCGGATAGCCGCCTCTCTCGTCGTAGGTGATCACGACGTGCGGTCGCTCGCGCCTGATCAACTCGACCAGCGGCGCCGACGCGACCTCAAGCGGCTGGAGTGCGAAGCAGCCTTCGGGCAACGGGGGTAGCGGGTCGCCTTCGGGCAGCCCTGAATCGACGAAGCCGAGCCAAACATGGCGGACGCCGAGGATGCGCGCCGCCTCTGCCATCTCGGCCCGGCGCACATTCGGCAGATCATCGATCACCTCAGGACGATCCATCGCGGGATTCAAGATCGAGCCGCGCTCGCCGCCCGTCAACGTCACCACCAGGACGTCGACACCCTCAGCCGCGTAACGGGCCATCGTGGCCGCGCCCTTGCTGGACTCATCGTCCGGATGGGCGTGCACGGCCATCAGCCGCAGTCGTTTCGTCACGTTAGGTCCAGTCCCGTTCGTACTCATGAACTCTCATTCTCCTGGCAAGCGGAGGCGGACGCAGCGGTGGGTCGGATGGCGGTTGTAGCCTGAGGCACACGCCGCACGTCACCTGAAGAGGAGCTCCGTGGCTCAGATCACCCCGATCACCTGGCTTACCCGCGAG
>DASRZB010000069.1:0-19122 GCA_035653855.1 Acidothermaceae bacterium
CCTGGCCGACGCTGTTCAGCACTCGATCGAAACCCAGATGGCCTGCGACGTTTGCTTCGAGCCGGGCGAGCTTCGCCGCATCGCCGTCGAGCAAATCGAGCATGTCCTGGGCGGTGCCCATCGGACCCTTGATGCCGCGCAACGGGTAGCGGGCGATCAACTGCTCGATGCGTTCGAGGGCGATCAGCAGCTCTTCGCCCGCTGAGGCAAATCGCTTGCCGAGCGTTGTCGCCTGAGCCGCGACATTGTGGCTGCGGCCGACCATCACCAGCTCGGCGTGCTCCGCGGCGAGGCGAGCGAGCCGGGCGAGTGCGGCCACCATCCGGTCGCGGATGATCACGAGCGATTCGCGCACCTGGAGTTGCTCGACGTTCTCGGTGAGATCACGCGACGTCATGCCCTTGTGAATGTGCTCGTGTCCGGCAAGCGCGTTGAACTCTTCGATGCGAGCTTTCACGTCGTGGCGGGTGACCTTCTCGCGTTGGTTGATCGAGTCGAGGTCGACGGCGTTCGTGACTCTCGCGTAGTCATCGATGACACCAGGCGGGACGTCGATGCCGAGCTCAGCCTGTGCCTTAAGGACGGCGATCCAGAGCTGTCGTTCAAGCGCGACCTTGGCCCGCGGCGACCACAGCTCGACGAGCGCAGCCGACGCGTATCGGGTGGCGAGCACGTCAGGAATCTGCGGCGTGGTCATGGCTCAGCCATTGTCGCATCGGCGTGGCTGTCGCATCGGCGCGACGCCCCCCCGTATTCCTTGGGACGCCGCGCCGCGCTCGTGCTTAGAAGTGGGCGGCCACTGCCTGCGCGATAGCCAGCATGGTTGCGTCGCTGGGCAGCTGCCCGGGCGCTGGCGTCGAGAGGGCCTTGCCGTTGCTCGCCGCGACGTCGACCGCCAGCGGGCTGCTGCCGGTGCGCAGGAGCTGAACGTCGACGACCGACAGTGAGTCCTTGGTCAGGTGCGAAACACACGCGTTCTCATCAGCTCCGACCTGGGAGCAACTTGCGTCGGAGTTCGGCTTGATCCGACCTCCGCGCGCGGCACCCGACGCGGAAGAAGCGGTTGCCTGGGCGCTCGCCATCGCCAGCTTCTGAGCTTCGAGGCTGGCAATCGCAGCGGCGTCAAGCGATGGCGACGGCGACGGTGGCTGCTTCCCAGCAGCCGAGGCCGAGTTATCGCCGGCCCCGGCCGCCGCCATCTTGCTCGCCTCGAGGCTCGCGATCGCCGCCGGATCCAACGACTCGGACGGCGACTGGCTAGCGCCCGCGGTCCCGATCTTGCCCGCTGCGGCGCCGAGCTTCGCCGCGATGTCAGGCCCGGTGTTGACGTTGACCTGCAACTCGACGGCACCCGTCGAGAGCGTGAACAGCGCGTCGAAGGCGCGCGACCCGTCGGGGGCCTGAACGCAGTTCGCTGAGTGGTCAGCGGTCGCGGTCACGCCGGTCGGCAGCGCCCCGCGAACGACGCTAAGCCAGTTGATCGTGGCCGGAGTTGCGCACGGAATCCCAGGCGACGGCTTCGCCGGGTCGGGCGCCGGGGTCGCGGAGGGGACGGGCGATGACGGCGGCGTCGTCGTGCCCTGAGCTCCAGCTCCGATGTCGGACGGCGAGGGGCTGCCAAGCCCGAGCAGTGCTGGCCCGGTCACAATGCCGGCAACCGCAGCACCGGCCAGCACCGTCGACCCTGCGGCGTAGAGGCCGTGCCTGTTGCGATTCGCGCGCCGACCGTGGCGCGCCAGCAACTCGACGTCCGGCAAGGTTGGTGGTTCTCCGGTAAGACCGGAGCGGAACGCGGCGGCAAATGCCTGCCGAGCGAAGTCCTCGTCGTTCATCGTTGTTGTCCTCTCGTCAGTCCAGCAGGGGCGGGCTCGGGCGCCAACAACTCGCGCAACTTCGCAAGCCCGCGTGCGCTTTGGCTCTTCACAGTTCCTTCAGTGCAGCCGAGCAGGTGCGCGGTTTCGGTGACGTCGAGGTCCTCCCAGAAGCGCAGGACGACCACCGCCCGCTGCCTGGGCGGCATCTTGGCGAGCGCATCGAACAGCATCAGCCGGTCTTCAACGCTGCTGGTCGGGACGGTTGGCGTTTCGGGCGGTTCGGCGGAGCTCAGTTCGCGTCGCCACGACAATCGGCGGCGCCGGTCAAAGGTGTCCCGGACGAGCATCGTGCGCACGTAGCCGTCGAGCCGATCGTGGCGTTGGACCTTGTCCCAGTTGACGTAAAGCTTGGTGAACACCGTTTGCACGACGTCGTCCGCGTGGTGCCAATCACCGCACAACAAGAAGGCCGTGCGACGAAGATCGCGCATGCGGCCAGCCGCGTAGGCCTTGAACTCCGCCTCGTCTGCTGCTCGCACGCCGGTCCCTCTCGCGTTTGTCTTGCACCCTCTAACAGGTGCCGACGGGTGCGCCAGGTTGCATGACTACGGCAGCGTGTCGTCGCCCGGCGGGCGCGTCAGTGTGGCGGCTCCGCGGACGGCGAGCAGTGCGATGTCGCTGCGATGGTGGCCGCCGTCGAGCGTGATCTGCTCGACGCCTGCGTACGCAGCATCGCGGGCGGCTTCGAGCGTGTCACCGGTTGCGGTCACTGAGAGGACGCGACCGCCAGCCGAAACCGGTTGGCCCTGTCGGGTGCTTGTCCCGGCGTGCAGGACGTAGGCCGGCGCTGCGACGTTGTCGAGACCGCCGATGACGTCGCCGCCGCGCGGACTCTCGGGATATCCGGCTGCCGCTATGACGACCGTGACCGCGTACCCGTTGCGCCACGCGAGCGGCGGATGGTCGGCGAGGGTACCCGTCGCGGCCGCGTTGAGCAGGCCGGCGAGTGGCGTCCGCAAGAGCGCAAGCACGACCTGCGTTTCCGGATCGCCGAAGCGCGCGTTGAACTCCACGACGCGAGTGCCTTTTGATGTCAAAGCGAGTCCTGCGTACAGCAGGCCAGCGAACGGCGTACCGCGGCGCCGCAACTCGTCGACGGTCGGTTGGAGCACGTCGCGCAGCACGTCGTCGACCAGTGTTTCTGGTGCCCACGGCAGCGGGGCGTAAGCACCCATGCCTCCGGTATTCGGGCCCTGGTCGTCGTCCGCTACGCGTTTGAAATCCTGTGCCGGTAGCAGTGGGATAACGGTGGTTCCATCGGTGATCGCGAACAGCGAGACCTCAGGGCCGTCGAGGTATTCCTCGATTACCACGCGCGCGCAATGGCTTGCGTGCTCTAGCGCAGCGGTGCGATCGAGCGTGACGACCACACCCTTGCCGGCCGCGAGACCGTCGTCCTTCACGACGTAAGGCGGACCGAATTCGTCGAGTGCAGTGGCGGCCTGCCCCGCGTCCGTACAAACCCTTGAGATCGCCGTTGGAACGTCGGCGGCGGCCATGACTTCTTTCGCGAATGCCTTGCTGCCTTCGAGCTGCGCGGCGGTCCTCGTCGGACCGAAACAAGCGATCCCTTGTGCCTGAACAGCGTCGACAACCCCTGCCACCAAAGGGATTTCGGGACCGACCACGACGAGGTCGACGCCTAGGTTGGCTGCCAGCGTTGCTACGGCGGCGGGGTCTTGCACGTCGATGTCGCTGATGTCGGCGACGGTGGCGATGCCCGCATTTCCGGGTGCGCAATGCAGTGCCGTGACCGCAGGGTCAGCACGCAGCGCGAGGCAGATCGCATGCTCGCGCGCACCGCCGCCGATGACGAGAATGTTCACGGCGGGCGCTGTCGTCAGCCGGCGGTGAGCGGACGCAACAGCAGGCTCTGGTCGCGCGCGGGTCCGACGCCAATCACGCTGAACGGCGCACCCGACATCTCCTGCAACACCTCGATGTACCTGCGCGCGTTCTTCGGCAGGTCGTCGAAGTCGCGTGCTTTGGAGATGTCTTCGCGCCAGCCGGGGAACTCTTCGTAGACCGGCTGCGCATGGTGGAAGTCGGTCTGTGTCATGGGCATCTCATCGATGACGCTGCCGTCGGGCAGCCGGTATCCGACGCACACCGGGATCGTGTCGAAGTCCGACAGCACATCGAGTTTGGTCAGCACGAAATCGGTGACTCCGTTGACGCGGGTGGCATAGCGCGCAATGACCGCGTCGTACCAGCCACAACGTCGCGGTCGGCCAGTGGTGGTACCGAACTCTGCTCCTATCGCGCGCAGCTTCTCGCCGTCCGCATCTTCAAGTTCTGTCGGGAAAGGCCCGGCACCCACCCGCGTGGTGTATGCCTTGACGACCGCGATCACGCGGTCGATCCGGGTCGGCCCGATGCCCGAACCGGTGCACGCGCCGCCGGCCGTCGCGTTCGACGACGTGACGAACGGATAGGTGCCGTGGTCGACGTCGAGCAGGGTCGCCTGGCCGGCCTCGAGGAGGACGGTGTCGCCGCGGTCGAGTGCGTTGTTCAGCAGCAGGCTGGTGTCTTGCACCATCGGCTGGAGGCGCTCGGCGTACTCGAGGAGTTCGGTGACAACAGCGCTCACGTCGATGGCGGCGCGGTTGTAGATCTTGACCAGCAACTGGTTCTTGGGCTGCAGTGCGCCTTCGACTTTCTGCCGCAGGATCTTCTCGTCGAAGAGGTCCTGAACGCGCACGCCGACTCGCGACATCTTGTCGGAGTACGCCGGCCCGATGCCGCGGCCGGTGGTGCCAATCTTTGCTTTGCCGAGGAAGCGCTCGCCGACCTTGTCGATCGTGCGGTGGTAGCTGGCAATGACGTGGGCGTTAGCGCTGACGATCAGGCGGCTGGTGTCGATGCCCCGCTGCTGAAGCATGTCGATCTCGCCGAAGAGCACGGCCAAGTCGATCACGACCCCATTGCCGATGACCGGCGTGACGGACGGCGTGAGGATGCCGCTGGGCAGCAGGTGTACGGCGTATTTCTCATCGTCGATCACGATGGTGTGGCCGGCGTTATTGCCGCCGTTGAACCGCACGCAATAGTCGATCTGGTCGCCGAGCAGGTCGGTGGCCTTGCCCTTACCCTCGTCGCCCCACTGGGCGCCGACGAGCACGATCGCGGGCATGCGGGACGGCCTTTCTCAAAGACTGAAGGCCCCAAGGATCGCAAGCGCGACCGGGGCCTCTTGCGAAGCGAGGCTACCCGATAGTGGTCCATAAGCGAGAATTCCGCCGCCCGTTCGGTGGGCGCCGCGCATGAACCGTTGGCTGATCTGTGACTGTCGGAGTGACGGCTCGCCTTGTGTGACAGCGCTATCGAACCACGCAGGACGGCGAGGGGTGACGGTCTGGTCGAACCAGCGGGACGTCGATGGGCGGGCGTCGGCCGGGTCAGTCGGCGAGCGCAGCTACCGCTTCGGGGCTTGAGTCGCGGAGGAAGTCGGCACAGCGCACAGCCTCGTCGCCCTCGCCGATCGCTGCCGCCGCTAGACCGAGCGCGTTCAGGCTGCGCAGGAATCCCTGGTTGGGCACGTGATCCCACGGCACTGGCCCATGGCCCTTCCAGCCCGCGCGACGCAACTGATCGAGCGAGCGGTGATATCCGGTGCGGGCGTAGGCGTACGCGGCCACCGGCTCGCCAGCAGCCAGGGCACGATCTGCCAGCTCGGCCCATGCGCCGGCGTAACTCGGGTGCGCCGCGGCGACAACCGTCGGGTCGAGGCCCGCCTCGAGTTCGGCGCGGGCTTCAGGCTCGTCGGGAAGAAGCGTGGGTGGGGGCTCGCCGAGGAGGTTGGTCATGCCGCCCATCCTGCCCTGCTTACGGAGCCGGGGGTGCCCCCGGTCCGAGCTGGATCATTTAGGCACCGATCGCGGCGCTCGAAGGCGATGCTGGACGCGGGGTGGTTGGGCAGCGAGCCAGCGGTCAGGCTTTGGTGCCGGCCGAGCGGAGGTCGGTGCAGGCCTCGACTACACGAGCGGCCATCCCGTTCTCGGCGAGTTTTGACCACGCGCGCGGGTCGTAGGCCTTCTTGTTGCCGACTTCCCCGTCGATCTTCAGCACCCCGTCGTAGTTCTTGAACATGTGCTCGACGACCGGACGCGTGTAGGCGTACTGGGTGTCGGTGTCGACGTTCATCTTCACAACGCCGTAGTCCAGGGTCTCGCGGATCTCCTCCAGCAATGAGCCGGAGCCCCCGTGGAACACCAGGTCGAACGGCTCCGTCTGCCCGTACTTGGCGCCAACCTCGTCCTGGATCTCTTTCAAGACGATGGGCCGCAACTTGACCCCGCCCGGCTTGTAGACGCCGTGCACGTTGCCGAAGGTCGCAGCCAGCAAGTACCGGCCGTTCTCCCCTAGCCCCAGCACTTCGGCGGTCCGCAGCGCGTCTTCCGGCGTGGTGTAGAGCTTCTCGTTGATCTCGTGCGAGACGCCGTCTTCCTCACCACCGACAACGCCGATCTCGAGCTCCATGATGATCTTCGCCTGGGCGCAGCCGGTAAGCAGCTCACGGGCGATTGCGAGGTTCTCCTCAAGAGTTACCGCCGAGCCGTCCCACATGTGCGAACCGAAGAGCGGGTCGAGGCCGCGGGCCACCCGCTCCTTCGAGATCTCGATGAGCGGGCGCATGTAGCCGTCGAGCTTGTTCGGCGGGCAGTGGTCGGTGTGCAGCGCGATGTTCACTGGGTACTTCGCCGCCACGACGTGGGCGAACTCGGCCAGCCCGACCGCGCCGACGACCATGTCCTTGACCCGCTGGCCGGACGCGAACTCGGCGCCGCCCCACGAAACCTGGATGATGCCGTCGCTCTCAGCGTCGGCGAACCCTTGGATCGCCGCGTTCAGCGACGACGACGACGTCACGTTGATCGCCGGGTAGGCGTACTTGCCCGCCTTCGCCCGGTCGATCATGTCGGCATAGACCTCAGGGCTGGCGATCGGCATCTGGATACTCCGGGGACGGTGGCGGCTAGGACGGACAGCACACCGGCACGACAGCAAGGCATCGAGCCGGACGGCGAGGGCAGCCGAGATTGGCCGCGAGCAGGCAATTCCATAGCGGTAGCCCCTGCCACCGAAGTATCCCCCATCCGGCCGACCGCTCGGCGTCCAGGTGGGAGCTCGCGGATTGCTCCGACGCTAGGCGAACCGTCACCTCAACAGGCGCGCCCACCTATTGAGGGGACCCCACACCCCCCGTACGTGATCAACCGACGGCTCAGCCGGCAGTTGGTGTTCAGGTAGCGGCCAGGTTCGTTGGATAGCCTCGGGCCATGATCGATCACCTGGCCGGCGCGACGACGGTCGCGCAGCTGGCGGGAGCCAGCGTCCAGGCGTCGGTCAACATCCTTGACGCGAACTCGGTCATCACGACTTTCGGGCTGACCGGGATCTTCGTCATCCTGTTCGTCGAGACCGGATTGCTGGTGGGTTTCTTTCTGCCAGGCGACACGCTGCTGGCGCTCGCCGGCGCGTTTGCGGCGCTTCCGCTCTCCGATTCGCGGCACCTGCCGCTCGCTGCCCTGCTGGTCGGTTGTCCGATCGCGGCCATCGCCGGTGGCCAGGTCGGCTTCATGATTGGCCGCCGCAGTGTCGCGCTGGCCAAGCCCGGGTCGAGCTTCGAGCACTCTCTTCGGAGGATCGAGCCGCTGTTCGAACGATTCGGCGAGGGCTGGGTCGTTCTGTTATGTCGCTTTATCCCCGTTCTGCGCGCATTTATCAACCCGGCAGCGGGCATGCTGGAGATGCCGGTCAAGCGGTTCACGTTGTGGAACGTCATCGGCGGCGTCGCATGGCCGGTGGCGATCGTGCTGGCGGGGTATTACGCCGGCCTCAAACTGCACATCGAAAAATACGCACTGCCCGTAGTGGGTTTTGTCGTTATTGTGTCGATCCTGTCGATGCTGGTGGAGTTGCGCCGGAACAAGCGGCGGCAGGTGGTTTAGGGCCTGGTGTAGCGCCAAGCCGGGAGTCGCTCAGCAGATCCGGAGGTTCAAACACGGGTGCGTGACGCCGACCTAGCGATCGTGACGCGTGGTCTGACGAAGACGTTCACCGTTGCCCGGCGACACGAGGGTCGATTCGCCGGATTCCGCTCGCTGATCGATCCCATCCACGATCGCCGCACCGTCGTCGACGACCTGACGATGACTGTTGAGAAGGGCGAGTTGGTCGCCCTGCTCGGTCCGAACGGCGCCGGCAAATCGACGTCCATCAAGATGTTGACCGGAGTCCTCACCCCGTCCGCTGGCGAGGTTTTCGTCGATGGGCGAATCCCGCATCGGGATCGCATCGCGAATGCCCGCAACATCGGCGCCGTGTTCGGCCAGAAAACGCAGCTGTGGTGGGACCTGCCGGTCAGGCAGTCGTTCGCGATCCTGCGCGACATCTTCGACGTGCCGCAGGCCGTCTACGACCGGCAGCTCGCGGACTTCAATGCGATCCTCGAGCTTTCGGAATTCTGGGACACACCGGTCCGTCATCTGTCCCTCGGCCAGCGGGTGCGCTGCGAGATTGCGGGCGCCATGTTGCACGACCCGTCGATCGTGTTCCTTGATGAGCCGACGATCGGCATGGACGTCGTGGTGAAGGAACAGACGCGGCAGTTCTTGCGATCGCAGGTCGAGGAACGCGGCCGCACGATCGTGCTGACGACACACGACATGACCGAGGTCGCGCGGCTATGCGAGCGGGTCTTGCTCATCAACCATGGACGCCTGATGTTCGATGGCACCCTCGACGAACTCAAGGCGGCGCACGGCGGTAAGCCCATCGTGAACGTCACGTTCTCCGAACCGGTGGGTGCACTCGAGGTTCCAGGTACGAAAGTCGTGAGTCACGACGGCATTCAGGCCGTCCTCGCGCCGATCGGTCCGAGCACTCCCGAGGACGTGGTCCGCGCTCTCATCTCGCGCTTCCCGGTCGTGAACATCGGCGTCGTCGAGACAAATCTCGAGGACGTGATGCGCGACGTCTATCTCTCCACTCTCGACGAGCGCGACGGCGATCAGCGGGCCGTCGATCAGCGGGCCGTCGAGACATCCATCGATCGACGTCCAGCGTGACGGCTGTTCCGGTCGGCACCACCATCACCCTCACACCGCACCCGCATCGTTCATGGCGCATCCTTCGGCTCGGCTTACTGAATGAACGTGCATATCGGGTGCGCCTTGTCGTTGCTCCAGTCACGCTCGCCGTGCAGCTCTACCTGTACGACCGGCTGTGGACTGCCGTGTTCAGTCACACGAAAGTGGCAGCCGGCCTGACATTGCGACAGACGCTGACGTATTCGCTGATGGCGCTGCTCATCGCCCGCATTCGTTGGAACTCGCGCACCTTCAACGTGCGTGACAGTCTCAGCGTCGCCGTCCGCGAAGGCACGGTCGTGTATTGGTTCTTGCGGCCCATCTCGCCGTCGAGGTTCTACATGTGGCGGCAGTCCGGCGACATGCTCTACGGCGCATTTTGGGCATTGATCGGATACATCGTCTTACTGCGCGTTCATACCATCGCGCCGCCGCGGGGCGCGAGTGGAGCAGCAGTGTTCGCAGTGAGCCTGTTGCTCGGGCAGATGGTGCTGTACTACCTCGGTCAGCTCGTCGACATCGCCATGTTCTGGCTCGTCAGCAATAGCGCGATCGTGCGCATGTACTACTTCATCCAAGACCTGCTGTCGGGTGTCTTCGTTCCACTGCCATTCATGCCGGCCTTGTTGCTGGCGTTCGCTACTTGGTTGCCGTTTAGCTTTGGCATCAACGTGCCGCTCTCGCTCTATGTTGGGCGCACCCCGATGGCCCATGCCGCTCGTGAGCTTGTGCTGCAGGCAGTATGGGTCATCGCGCTTGCCGGCATCTCTCGATGGCTATGGAGCCGTGCGGGGCGGCGAGTCATGGTGCAGGGCGGATGACCGCAATCACTGAATCCGCCGTGCAGCTGCGGGCGAAGCGCGCGCGGCACACACTGCGCGTCGTCTACAAGGTGAGTGCGCTGAACTTCCGCGCGCAGATGGAGTACCGCGGGAACTTCGTCGCCTCGATCATGTTCGGCATTCTCTGGCAGACGTCGACGCTGATGTTCGTCAGCGTCTTGCTCACCAGGTTCAAGGGTGGGCTCGGTGGCTTTCCGAGCGACGGCGTCTTGCTCATCGTCGGTATGCGGCTCGTCGCCCACGGGCTATACGTGCTCTTCTTCTACAACTTTGCCTGGATACCGCTGCTGGTAGATGAGGGTCGGATGGATGGCTACTTCTTGCGGCCGCTGCCCGTGTTCATGCAGTTGCTGCTCAGCCAGTTCAGTGTGAATGCGATCGGCGACTTACTCGTCGGTTTCTCGACACTCGGCGTCGCACTCGCGCTCATCCACGTGCACTGGACTGTGCTGCTCGGTCTCTACGTACTCGTGGCGGTTGTCGCCGGAATGCTCGTCGAGGCTGCGGTGCAGTTGACTCTGTCATGCCTGCTGCTGCGTTCGCCGGGGTCGCGGGTACTTGGGTCATGGGTGGATGAGCTGCTGTCGACTTTCGGCAACTACCCGCTCTCGATTCTGCCAAGGACAGTGCAGGGGCTCTTCACCTTCGTGCTCCCGCTCGCGTTCGTCGCATACTTCCCGGTCGAGGTCATCCTCGGCATTGCACCAAAGCACGGCGCAACGTCGATACTTGCGCACTGGTCGCCGGTCGTGGGCTTCGTGCTGTTCTTCCTGGCCCGAAGGTTGTGGGGGTATAGCCTGCGCCACTATCACTCGGCCGGAGGCTGAGGCGTAGGTTTTCACGCGGGCTTAGCTCGTGGCGACGGCGCGTTTGCGATGAGGGCCGGTGGAGCCGCGTGCGACCAGCGCAACCGGCAGGATCACCGTCTTCGCACTGCTTCCCGGATTCGCCAGCCGATCGAGGAGGAGCTGCCCCGCCTGCACGCCGACCTCGTATTGAGGGAGCCGGACGGTAGTGAGCGGCGGACTCAACTGATCGACGAACGGCATGTCATTGAAGCCGACGATCGAGATGTCGTCGGGGCAGCGCAGTCCATCGGCATGCATGGCTTGAAGTGCGCCGACCGCGATCATGTCGTTGGCCGCCACGATCGCGGTGAACGACCGATTGGTGGCGACGAGTTCGCGGGTGCCAACGAGGCCGGCCGCCACGGTGTACCCATCACATTGGACGATGTCGGCGCGTCGTGTTCTCAGCCCGTGTGCTCGCATAGCTGCTCGAAACGCGTCGGCGCGGGCGGTACCGGTCGACAGCTGGTGCGGGCCAGCGAGGTGTGCAATCGACGTGTGACCGAGCTCGACCAAGTGGTCGACCGCCGCGGCTATCCCCGCGGCTTCGTTGCCTAGAACCGCCGAGATGTCATGGCGATCGGTGGTCCTGTTGACCAGAACTATCGCTACGCCTTCGAGTGCCATGGCCTCGAGAAGTGGGTGGTCGCGACGCGCAGTAGCGACGATGAAGCCATCAACCCGACGGGCTTGCAACGCTTCGATGTGGGTGATCTCGCGCTCATCGTCATTGTCGGTGTTTGCCAGCAATGCGACGTAACCGCGAGCGGCGAGGACGTCTTCGATTCCCCGCACGATCGGCGGGAACAGCGGGTTGGTCAGATCGGGCAGGACGACGCCGATGGTCGATGTGCGCGCAGTCCGCAGACCCTGGGCCAAAGCGTTCGGCGTGTATCCGAGCCGCTGCGCAACGGCGCGAACCCGACGTACGGTCTGCTCGCTGACCCGGCTGTCCGTCGCCGGATTGAGGGCGCGCGACGCGGTGGCCCTGTGGACGCCTGCGGCCCTGGCGACGTCCTCGAGAGTAGGGACGGTCGGCACGTCCTGACGGTAGCGGCCGTGGGGTATTCGCACAACCGATTGCAGGCGTGACCCTTGACAACGCACCCAGCCAGATCTTGAATCACGGCAATCGCTTGCACAACCGATTGCACAAATCCGCCGACACAGCCTTCCTGAAACCGACGGTCCAGCCAGGTACCGCCCCCAGACATACCAAGGCTCACCCACAGTCGTTGACGTCCGCAGCCTGGTACCGCTGGATACCCAGACGATCCTTCGTGAGGTCTCGAAGACCGGCAGGTTGTTCACCGTCGAGGAGAACCCTCGGCTGTGCGGCTGGGGCGCCGAGATTGTTTCGATCGTCGCCGAGAAGCATTCAACGATCTCGACGGGCCGCTGATTCGCATCACTACGCCGCAGCGCGCGTCGCCAACGCGACTGTCAACGATGCGATGGACGCCGTCGCTGCGGCCTCCACCGCACTGCCCGATTGGGCGGCGACGCCGCCACGCGAGCGCGGTGAGATCCTTCGCCGCGTCTTCGAGTTGATGACCCAGCGCCGCGAAGAGCTGGCGCGGCTCATCGCGATCGAGAACGGCAAGGCCCTGCCCGACGCCCGAGGCGAGGTCGCCTACGCGGCAGAGTTCTTCCGCTGGTTCTCCGAGGAGGCCGTGCGCGTTAGCGGCAGCGTCCAGGTCGCCCCGTCGGGGGCGACTCGGATCGTCGTATTGCGTCAACCGGTCGGCGTCTGCGTGCTGGTCACACCGTGGAACTTTCCGGCGGCGATGGCGACCCGCAAGATTGCGCCGGCGTTGGCCGCGGGCTGCAGCGTGGTGCTGAAGCCAGCGACTGACACGCCACTAACGGCGCTCGTTTTGGCAGCGTTGTACGAGGAGGCTGGCGTGCCGCCCGGCGTCGTGAACGTCGTCCCGTCGAACCGCTCCGGACCCAGCGGCGCCTTTCGGTGGCGTCAAGCAAAGCGGCATCGGCCGTGAAGGTGGCCACGACGGTTTGCTCGAGTTCACCGAGAGCAAGTACATCGCCGTCTCCTGGTGAGCCGGCGCGCATCGCAGGCGCCCCGCTAGATAAGCCCGAGATCGGCGAGCGAGTACGCGGCACGATACGGCAGACCCGCGTCGGCAACGGCGCCCGCTGCACCGCGTTCGACGATCACGGCCACGCCAACAACCTCGGCCCCTGCTTCACGTAGCGCCTCCACTGCGGTCAGTACCGACCCACCAGTCGTCGAGGTGTCCTCGACCGCAAGCACTCGCCGTCCCGCTACGTCTGGTCCTTCGATGCGGCGCTGCAGGCCGTGCGCCTTGCCTTCCTTGCGGACGACGAATGCGTCGAGCTTTCGTCCGCGGCTGGCGGCGGTGTGCAACATCGCAGTCGCGACCGGATCGGCGCCGAGGGTCAGACCACCGACCGCATCGAAGTCGAGGTCGTCGGTGAGGTCAAGCATGACCGAGCCGACAAGTGGCGCGGCGGCCGCGTCGAGTGTGATGCGCCGCAGGTCGATGTAGTAGTCGGCCTCACGGCCGGAGCTCAACGTCACCTTTCCGTGTACGACAGCTTTGGACGTGATCTCGTGTAGCAGTGCGTCGCGGTCGCTCATGGCGCAGGAGCCTAACGGTTCGACTCAATTGTTCGAGTACGTGGGCGACGCAGGTTGCGGGCACGGGCGACGAGTGTTGCGGGGGCGAGCCGCCCGACCCCGACGATCACCTTGTAACGAAGGCTCGGAATGCTGACCGCCTTGCCGCGGCGCAGATCGTCGAGGCACGCGTCGACCACCTGGTCGACGTCCAGCCACATCCACTTCGGGGCGTTCGAGACATCGACATCCCCTCGCTCGTGGAACTCGGTGTGGACGAGGCCTGGGCACAACGCGATCGCGCGCACGCCGCTGCCGGCGAGTTGCAGCGAAAGGCTTTCGCTGAAGCGCACGGCCCAAGCCTTCGCGGCACCGTACGTGCTGTGGTTGAGGAACCCCGCAATGCTCGCGACCGTGATGATGGTGCCGCTGTCGCGCATCTGCATGCCGGGCAGCGCGGCCTTGGTGATGCGCATCGGTGCGCGGATCATCACCCGGAGCACTTGCTCTTCGTCGGCCAGCGCCGAGTGCAGGAAGTCGCGGCCCATCCCGAAGCCCGCATTGTTGACCAGGACGTCGATGGGCTGGTCAACGCCCGCAACGCGGGCCTCGACAGCTGCGCACCCCGCATCGGTGCCGAGGTCGGCGACCAGCACCTCGACGTCCACTTGCCACTGCTCGTGCAGCCGTGCGGCTTGGGCATCGAGGCGGGCGCGGTCGCGGGCTACCAGCACCAGATTGTGGTCGAGCTTGGCGTAGGTCTCGGCGAATCCGGCGCCGATCCCTGACGTCGATCCGGTAATTAGTGCAATCGGCATAGACACCAGCTTGCCAGCACTAGGCTGACCGGCGTGCCAGGCAATCCGCTAGTGCCGCGCCTTCAAGGGCTCGGGACCACGATCTTTGCCGAGATGTCGGCCCTCGCGCTGGAGACCGGGTCCATCAACCTCGGGCAGGGCTTCCCCGATGTCGATGGCCCAGATGCCATCAAGCAGGCAGCGGTCGATGCGATCTGGGCCGGGCGTAATCAATACCCGCCAGGGATCGGCGTCCCGGAATTGCGTCTTGCCATCGCCGAACATCAGCATCGGTTCTACAACCTTGAGCTCGACCCCGACTCCGACGTGCTGGTGACAGCTGGCGCGACCGAGGCTGTCGCCGCGGCCATGCTCGCCATGGTCGACGTCGGCGACGAGGTCATCGCGTTGGAGCCGTACTACGACTCCTACGTGGCTTCGATCGTCATGGCAGGCGGCGTGCGGGTGCCGGTCACGTTGCGCGCACCCGATTTCCGGCTGGACATCGAGCGGTTGCGCTCGGTGATTACTTCCCGCACGCGGCTCATTCTGCTGAACTCGCCACACAATCCGACCGGCACCGTCTTGAGTCGTGAGGAGTTGCAAGCGGTCGCCTCTGTGGCGATCGAACACGACTTGTACGTGGTCACCGACGAGGTGTACGAGCACCTGGTCTACGACGGTGAGCATGTGCCGATTGCCAGCTTGCCAGGCATGTGGGAACGGACGTTGACGATCTCATCAGCTGGCAAGACGTTTGCTCTGACCGGCTGGAAGATCGGCTGGGTCACGGGACCCGGGGCGTTGGTTGCCGCCGTCCGCACCACCAAGCAGTTCTTGACTTATGTCAGCGGCGCGCCCTTCCAGCCTGCGGTAGCGGTCGGTCTTGGGCTCGACGATTCGTTCTACGCCACGCTGGCCGGTGACCTGCGACGCAAGCGCGATCTGCTGTGCGCAGGCCTTGCTTCCGTCGGGTTTTCGGTATTCAAGCCGGCCGGAACGTATTTCGTCACTGCCGATGTGCGCCCGCTCGGCTACGACGACGGTGTGACATTCTGCCGCGACCTGCCCAGGCGCGCGGGTGTGGTCGCGATTCCACATTCGGTCTTCTACGACAACATTGAGACAGGACGGCCGTTGGTGCGGTTTGCTTTCTGCAAGCGCGACGAAGTGCTGATCGAAGCAATCTCTCGGTTGGGCCAACTCGTTTCCTAGCCTCGCTGGAGGGCGTCGGTGATTTTGGTGTGCGGGGAAACCCTGATCGATCTCGTCCACGTTGACGGCGAGATATGGCGAGCATTGCCTGGGGGATCGCCTGCCAACACCGCGGTTGCGCTGGCCCGACTAAGCACATCGACGGCCATGCTCGCCAGAATCTCCGGCGACGCTTTCGGTGTGCGGTTGCGCGAGCGACTCGTCGGCGATGGTGTTGACGTTCGATATGTGGTGAAGGCCAACGAGCAAAGTTCGGTGGCGGTCGTTGACCTCGGCGATGACGGCAGCGCGCGTTACAGCTTCTATCTTCGCGACACAGCCGACTGGCAGTGGGTCACCAACGATTTACCTGTGGCGTTTGATCCGTCCGTGACCGCGCTGCACGCGGGTTCGATGGCATTGCTCATGCCGCCAGGTGGCGTCGTCCTGGAAGCGATGCTTGAACGCGAGCGGTCGCAGCGCGTCGTGTCGATCGACCCGAATGTGCGCGCGACGATCTGTCCCGATCCGCGGGTGTACAGAGAATCGGTCGAGCGATGGCTCGGTCTCGCGCACATCGTCAAAGCCAGTGTGGACGACGTGAACTGGTTGTATCCGGATCGCTCCAATTCCGACGTGCTCGCCGAATGGTCGACGCGCGGCCCGTCGCTGGTCGTGTTCACGAGGAGTGCGAACGGCGCCCTGGCACGACTGCCGTCCGGACTCGAGGTCGGCGTCGGCGGCATTGACGTCGAGGTTGTCGACACGATCGGGGCCGGCGACACCTTCACGGCCGGCCTGCTGCACGCGCTCGACGAGGCCGGGCTGCTCACCATCGCGGCACTTGCACAACTGAGCGCCGAGCAGGTCGAAGAGGCGCTGCGGTTCGCCGTCTTGGTGTCGGCAGTGGCGTGTACGCGCGCCGGATCCGACCCGCCCTACCTGACCGACCTGCCCGCCCTCAAGAACTAGCGGCTTTTCTTTCTCGCCCAGTGAAGGAATTCTGCTGCAATTCTGCCGCCCGGAAGCGGACGTCATTCCTTCAGTCAGCGGAAAGCATCGGGCGGGCCGGCGAGTGGTTGCGGTGTGGGGAGCCGGATTAGGCGGGGTGGACGTCGAGCCCGTCCTTCGACGCAGCGACGTCGACGACTACCCTCTCGCCGTCGCGGATCTCGCCTGACAGCAATCCGCGCGCGAGTTGGTCACCGATCGCCGACTGCACCAATCGCCGCAGCGGCCGAGCGCCGTACAGCGGGTCGAAGCCGGTCAACGCGAGCCACTCCAGTGCGGCTGGCGTCACTGACAACGCGAGTCGCCTATCAGCCAACCGGGCTTGCAGGCGGGCGATCTGCAGATCGACGATTCGGGTGAGGTCATCGGTGCCGAGCGGGTCGAACAGGATCACCTCATCGAGGCGGTTCAGGAACTCGGGCTTGAACGTGGCACGCACCAGCGACATCACTGCGTCGCGTCGCGTGTCGTCGTCGAGTGTCGGATCGATGAGGTACATCGAGCCCAGGTTCGACGTCAGGATCAAGATGGTGTTGCGGAAGTCGACCGTACGACCCTGACCATCAGTCAGCCGGCCGTCGTCGAGCACCTGGAGCAAGACGTCGAAGACCTCGGGGTGAGCTTTCTCAACTTCGTCGAGCAGCACGACACAGTACGGACGCCGACGAACGGCCTCCGTGAGTTGGCCGCCCTCTTCGTAGCCGACGTAGCCAGGGGGTGCACCGACCAGTCGTGCGACGGAGTGCTTCTCGGAGTACTCGCTCATATCGATGCGCACGATCGCGCGCTCGTCGTCGAAGAGGAAGTCGGCGAGCGCCTTCGCCAACTCGGTCTTTCCGACTCCGGTCGGGCCGAGGAAGAGAAAGGATCCGGTCGGCCGATCGGGGTCGGAGATGCCGGCCCGGGCACGTCGCACCGCGTCGGAAACCGCCGCCACAGCGGGCTTCTGCCCGATCAGGCGGCGGCCGAGCTCAGACTCCATCCGCAGCAGCTTGCCGGTCTCGCCCTCGAGGAGACGGCCGGCGGGAATACCTGTCCAAGCGGCGACGACCTCGGCGATGTCATCGGGACCGACCTCTTCTTTCACCATCGCGCCGCCGCCACGAAGGCCGGCTTCGACATTGCCGGCTTCGGCGAGCGAGCGCTCGAGCGCCGGAATGTCGGCGTACATCAATCGGGACGCTGTCTCGAAGTCACCGTCGCGTTGCGCACGTTCAGCTTGGCCGCGCGCGTCGTCGAGTCTTTGCTTCAGTTCGCCGACTCGGTTGAGGCCGGCCTTCTCGATGTCCCATCGCGCAGTCAATGCACTGAGCTGCTCTTGGCGATCGGCGAGTTCGGCCCGCAACCGCTCAAGGCGCTTGCGGCTCGCTGCGTCATCTTCGTGCGCGAGTGCAAGCTCTTCCATTTTCATCCGGTCGACTGTGCGCCGCAGCTCGTCGATCTCGACCGGCGACGAGTCGATCTCCATGCGCAGGCGCGACGCCGACTCATCGACCAGGTCGATGGCCTTGTCCGGCAGGAAACGGCCGCTGATGTAGCGGTCAGACAACGTCGCGGCGGCCACCAACGCGGCGTCCGAGATCTGCACTTTGTGGTGCGCCTCGTAGCGCGACTTCAACCCGCGCAAGATGCCGATCGTGTCTTCGACGCTGGGTTCACCGACCAGAACCGGCTGGAAGCGCCGCTCCAAAGCGGGATCCTTCTCGATGCGCTCGCGGTACTCGTCCAACGTCGTCGCACCGACCATGCGCAACTCGCCGCGCGCCAACATCGGCTTCAGCATGTTGCCGGCGTCCATCGCGCCCTCAGCAGCGCCCGCGCCGACGACGGTGTGCAGCTCGTCGATGAAGGTGATGACCTGGCCGTCGGAGCTCTTGATCTCGCCCAGCACCGCCTTCAGCCGCTCTTCGAATTCACCGCGGTACTTCGCGCCCGCGATCATGGCGCCGAGGTCGAGCGCGATCAATCGCTTGCCACGCAGCGATTCGGGCACGTCGCCGGCGACGATGCGCTGAGCGAGTCCCTCGACGACCGCTGTCTTGCCGACACCAGGCTCGCCGATGAGCACCGGGTTGTTCTTCGTGCGGCGCGCAAGCACCTGCACGACCCGGCGGATCTCGGTATCGCGACCGATGATTGGGTCGAGCTCGCCACCACGCGCCCGGGCAGTCAGATCGACGCCGTACTTCTCCAGTGCCTGAAACGTCGACTCGGGATCGGGGGACGTGACCCGCGCGTGTCCGCGAACGGATTCGAACGCACCGAGCAGTGCCTCCGACGTCGCACCGTGGCGGCGCAACAAGGAGGCGACTTCGCCACCGTCGTCGGCCAGCCCAACGAGGAGATGTTCCGTTGAGATGTACTCGTCGCCAAGGTCACTCGCACGCTTCGCCGCCGCGCTGATGACCTGCATGGACGGGCGGTCCATGCCGGGCGCCGAAACGCTCGACCCGGTAGCCCGCGGTAGTCGCGCGGTGATCTGCTCGGCCTCGCCGCGAAGCGTGCTGAGCGAAACTCCGATGGCTTCGAGAAGGGGTGCTGCGGTTCCGTCGGCCTGTCCCATCAGCGCCAGCAGCAGATGCACCGGCTCGACGTGCGGATTGCCTTCGGCAACAGCCCGCCGAATAGCGTCGGCAACTGCCTCTTGGCTCTTGGTGGTCAGCTTGTAGGTGTCCATGGGATCACTGCCCGAACTGCGGCACGTCGGGTCGGACGCCGAAGGGCTGGGTTGGCCAGACCACGGCGACCGTCGCCTGTCGCAGAGGCACGAGATCGCGGCGGTGTGACGCGTGTGCCTCGGCCACCCGGCGAGCTGCTGTGGAGTGGACGAGTTCGAGTTCGTGCGCCAACTCGGCGAGCCGCTGCT
>DASRZB010000070.1:0-3711 GCA_035653855.1 Acidothermaceae bacterium
TGGCCACCAGCGGGGACTTTTTCATGGCCACGGACAGGCGCCGAGGATCAAGTCGGCGCCGCACTCAGCCAGTGCATGAGCGGACCCGCGCCGAGGCCGGAACTGGCTCGCGTCACCAGAACTGTCTTGCCCGCCAGGGAAAATCGCTCCAGCAACTTCAATTATTCGTCCTTCTTTGACTACGTCGAGGTTGGCGCGTGGGACTCAAGGAACGTGTACACCTCGGCGTCGTCGACGCCTGGGAATGTGCCCGAGGGCAGCGCGCCGAGGATATGCGTGTGCATCTTCGCGCTCGGCCATGATGCATCGGACCACTTGCGCGCCAATGCGGCGGCGGGCCGCCGGCAGCACGCGGGGTCGGGGCACGTCGACACGGTGCGCGAGGTGGTCTCTCGGCCGCGGAACCATTTCGATGCGGCGAAAGGCACACCGAGCGTCACGGAGAACTCGCCGTCAGCTCCCCTTCCGGTGTGCGCGCTGCACCAGAACGTGCCAGCCGGAGTGTCGGTGTATTGGCTGAACCCGCCGGCGTCCTCGCCGTGGTCGAAGACCTGCCGCGACGTCCAGTGCCGGCAGATGGTCTGTCCTTCGATGGCGCCCGTTACGTCGGCGGGGAAGTTGACGCCGTCGTTCTCGTAACCCTTGAGCAAGGTGCCGTCGCGGCTGACGCGCAGGAAGTGAACACGAATCCCGAGTTGCGACGTCGCAAGATTCGTGAAGCGGTGACTGGCGCTCTCGTGTGTCACGCCGAAGACGTCGCGGAAGTCCTCGACCGATAGATCCTTCCCGCTCTTCGCCTTTTGCAGCATTGCGACGGCCGCCGTTTTCGGCATCAGGCAGCAAGCAGCAAAGTAGGTGATTTCCATGCGCTGCTGCAGAAAGTCGGCGTATGTCGTCGGGTTCGTGTGCTCGAGCGCGCGATGCGCAACGGCCTGCAACGCAAGGGAACGCAGTCCGTGGCCGCCCGGAATTGACTGCGGCGGCAGATAAATCCGCCGATTCTCCAGGTCGGTGACGCTGCGGGTCGAGTGCGGCAGATCGGCCGCGTGATGCAGGGTGAATCCGAGCCGCTGCACGATGCGCTCGACAGTGCGGTGGGTGAGCGCGCCGCCGGAGTGTCCTGACGAGAGCACGAGTTCTTCGGCCGCGGTCTCGATGTCGGGCAGGTAGTTGTCGCGGTCGCGCATCCATTGCCGCAGCGCGGTGTTCGCACGACGCGCCTCCTCGGGCGTCGCGCTCGCTTCACTGCTCCGTCGGGCGAGCTCGGCGTGCAACCCCACGAGCGCCTCAAGCGCTTCTCGCGGCAGCTTCTTGCTCGACCGGACGGCGGGCAGCTTCAGCGCCGAATACAGCGGGCTGCGTTGCGCGGCGTCCAGGGCGATCTCGAGCGCATCGCGGCGACTGGGCGGATCGGCGGCGAGTAGGTCGGCGACTTCGACGGCGAGGCTCGCGGCGATGGCGTTCAGCAACGTGAGGCGCGGCTCGCGGCGTCCGTTCTCGATCAACGACAACTGGCTCGGCGAGGTACCGGCCGCCGCCGCCAAGGCGTCGAGCGTGAGGCTGGCTTTGGTGCGGTAGGCGCGGATCCGCCTGCCGACGGTGAGCACCGCCGTACCGCTGTCGATCGGAGATACAGTGACCATCTCTTGACGATAACGAAAGAACAGCAGAATTTTCCAGACCTGAAGTCAAGATGGTCTGGCACTCTTGCGCCATTGTCGGCCTACGGAACGAGCCAGCCCAACGGAGGCGACCTGACATGACTGCCCTCACTGCGCTACCGGACGCCGAACAGTTACGCCGCCGCTGGGCGACCGAACAGAGGTGGGCCGGCATCGAGCGCACCTACCGTGCCGACGATGTCATCGCGCTGCGCGGCCGGGTCGTCGAGGAGTACACGCTGGCCCGTCTCGGTGCCGAACGGCTGTGGCAGCTGCTCGCCACCGACGACTACGTCAGTGCGCTCGGCGCACTTACCGGCAACCAGGCCGTGCAGATGGTGAAGGCCGGTCTGAAAGCCATCTATCTCTCCGGCTGGCAGGTCGCCGCCGATGCGAACCTGGCGGGGCAGACGTACCCCGACCAATCGCTGTACCCGGCCAACTCAGTGCCCGCCGTCGTCCGCCGTATCAACAACGCGCTGCTACGGGCCGACCAGATCTCCTGGACCGAGGACAAGACCGCGCCCGATCCGCACTTCCTGGCGCCGATCGTCGCCGATGCAGAGGCCGGCTTCGGCGGACCACTGAACGCATTCGAGCTCATGCGAGCAATGATCGCCGCCGGCGCCGCCGGTGTGCACTTCGAAGACCAGTTGGCCAGTGAGAAGAAGTGCGGGCACATGGGCGGCAAAGTGCTCGTGCCGACCGCCCAACACATCCGCACGCTGAACGCTGCACGGTTGGCGGCCGACATCTGCGACGTCCCGACGCTGATCATCGCCCGCACCGACTCCCTCGGAGCGAACCTGCTGACCTCCGACGTTGACGAGCGCGATGCGCGGTTTGCGACGGGCGAACGGACGCCGGAAGGGTTCTACCGAATCACACCTGGCCCTGATGCCGCGATCGCACGCAGCCTCGCGTACGCACCGTACTGCGACCTGCTCTGGGTGGAAACGGCAACACCTGACCTCGCCTTCGCTCGCCAGTTCGCTGACGCACTCCACCGCGAGTTCCCCGACAAGCTGCTCGCCTACAACTGCTCGCCGTCATTCAACTGGAAAGCGACGCTGGACGACGACACCATCGCGACGTTCCAGAAAGAACTCGGTGCGATGGGCTACGCGTTCCAGTTCATCACGCTGGCCGGATTCCATTCGCTCAACCACTCGATGTTCGACCTGGCGCTCGGCTACGCACGCACCGGCATGAGCGCCTACGTGCGACTGCAACAAGCCGAGTTCGCCGCCGCCACCCACGGCTACACCGCGGTCAAACATCAAGCCGAAGTGGGCACCGGCTACTTCGACATGGTCACCACCGCACTCAACCCCACCTCTGACACGTTGGCCCTGGCGGGCTCAACCGAAAGCGAGCAGTTCTGATGACGGCCACCGTCGACCGGCAAGCGTTCGACCGTTCGGACTTCGAGGAGATAGCGGACGGCGTGGAGCTGGCGATCTTTGCGATGCCATCCGCCGTCCGCGACGAAATCTTGACCCTTGATGCTCTGGAGTTCGTGGCGGATCTGCAGCGGGAGTTCGGCGCGCGGCGACGTGACCTCCTTGGTGCGCGGGTCGTGCGACAAGATCTCATTGACGCGGGCGGCACGTTGGACTTTCTGCCTGAAACGGCAGACATTCGGGCCGGCTCGTGGCAGGTTGCGCCGCCCGCGCCGGGGTTGGTCGACCGGCGGGTGGAGATCACCGGCCCCACCGACGCCAAAATGACGATCAACGCGTTGAACTCGGGTGCGAAGGTGTGGTTGGCGGACTTTGAGGACGCGAACACCCCGCTGTGGGAGAACATGGTCGGCGGGCAGCTGAACCTGCGCTCCGCGATCGACGGAACGTTGCAGTTCACCTCTGAGCAGGGAAAGCACTACACACTGCCAGCGCCGTCATCGTTGCCCACGATCGTGGTGCGGCCCCGGGGGTGGCACCTGACCGAGAAGCATGTGCTGGTCGATGGCGAGCCGATGTCGGGCAGCCTCTTCGACTTCGGCATGTACCTGTTCCATTGCGGCAGGCGGCAGATCGACGCCGGCAAA
>DASRZB010000071.1:0-4703 GCA_035653855.1 Acidothermaceae bacterium
TCCCGCCAAACGGGATGGAGAAGAAAATGGCGACGGTCCAGCCGCGCCGAGTCAGGTGGAGCAGCTGGTAGTCGTCAGCCTTCGCCAGCTCACGCAGGCAGAACACCTCGAAGCGAACCACCACGAAGATCACGACAACCGCGAGGAAAGCGATCAGCGCCGCTGCTGGCCCGGACATCGCTCTATTGTCTCCCACGTTATTGTCTCCCACGTTGCGGACGACGGCATAGCGACGCAGAATGCAGGCATGTCACTTGAGCGCGGTACGCCTCCAGATCCTTTCGACGTCCTGCCCGCGAAGCCATGGTTTCGCTTGGGCAGCGATGACATCACAGACGGAGCGCCGCTGGCGTTGACGTTCGTGCACGACAGCGCCGGAGGGGAGAACCTCAGCCCGCAGGTGCGCTGGTCAGGTTTTCCTGCTGAGACGAGATCATTCGCGGTGACCTGCTACGACCCGGATGCGCCGACGCAGAGCGGTTTTTGGCACTGGGTGCTCGTGAACATCCCCGCCGATGTGACCGAGCTTCCGCGCGGCGCTGGCAGCCCAGGCGAGCTTCCGGCAGGCGCCTTCCACGTGGCCGGAGATATGGGCACCAAGGCGTACGCCGGAGCGGCGCCGCCGCCCGGGGATCGACCCCACCGGTACGTGTTCGCCGTCCACGCGCTTGATGTCGAGAAGCTCGACGTCGACGACTCGGTGAGCGCGGCGATCGTCGGCTTCAACCTTGCGTT
Source organism: Acidothermaceae bacterium (assembly GCA_035653855.1). Classification (GTDB taxonomy): domain Bacteria; phylum Actinomycetota; class Actinomycetes; order Acidothermales; family Acidothermaceae; genus PALSA-607. The sequence goes on from DASRZB010000071.1 coordinate 736, forward strand.
CCATACGCTCGCGCGCGGCGCGCTGCGTCCGACCTACCAACGCTAGGACGCATCTCGACGGAACCGGATGCGCCGCGGCGGGCGACCGGTGTCGAGGGCTTCGGCGCGGTCCATGTCACGCCGTAGCCGCCCTTTCGCGCGCGGCAGCAGCAGTAGGGCGATGCGCTTCTCCGCGATGGCCTGCGTCTGCATGCTCAGCCACCAGCACAGAGCCGCCAGCGGCAACTCGATGACGACGGCGAAGGCGATCGAGACCGGTAGCTCGCGATGGTGCGACGTCAGCACGTCGAACCACGCATCGACTATCAGCAGAGTGCCGGCCGATGTTGCAGCGACGGACAAGTTGCGCGATCGGCGCATGGCGAAGTACGCGGTTGCGGCCAGCGCGATAAGCAACATACCGTCGAACCCGGCCCACGCGAAGTCGTAGTGCCGTGACAGTTGCCGCGACGGGAGCACCGTCGCCAGGAACACGATCCACGGGATCAGCAGCAATGAGAGCACCGCGAACAGTGGGCCGGCGATCCGGATCAGCCAGTGGTCGTCGATCAGGACTTCGTTGCCGAGTTCCGGTGCAGGGGGCACCAGGTGATCGACCCGCTCGGCGGCCCTCACCCACCGGCGAAACATCATGAGATCTGGTTACCCTGCCTGCCGTTGATCACTCACTAGCCCGACATGCTCACCGGTGCCGGCCTTCGGCCAAGAGTTGGTCCTTGATCTCCAGCATTTTCGCGTGGGTCTGCGGATCGACCTTGGGGTATTTCGGATCGATGTCCATCAGCGCGTCGAGGATGATCCATGAAGCAGCGAGCCGCGCGAACCACTTGTGATCGGCTGGCACGACGTGCCACGGCGCATACGACGTACTCGTGGCGCTCAGCATGTCTTCGTAAGCACGCCGGTAGTCGTCCCAGCGCTCGCGCTCCAACGCGTCTCCGACGTCGAACTTCCAGTTCTTGTCGGGCTCGTCAATCCGATCGAGGAACCGACGTCGCTGTTCTTCCTTCGAGAGGTTCAAGAACAGCTTCACGATCCGCACGCCGTTGTCGGCCAGGTATCTTTCCCAGTCGTTGATCTCGCGGAATCGACGCTTCCAGATGTCGGTCTTGGCGCCTGGCAGGTGCTCGTTTCGGAGCAGTTCCGGGTGCACGCGCACGACCAGCACTTCCTCGTAGTGCGAGCGGTTGAAGATGCCGATTGAGCCGCGCGAGGGCAGTTGCAACTGATAGCGCCACAGGTAGTCGTGCTGGAGCTCGATCAGCGAGGGCACCTTGAACGGGTGGACACTCACCCCCTGCGGGTTCACACCGCTAAGTACATGCTTGATGGTGCCGTCCTTACCGGCGGCGTCCATCGCCTGCAGGATCACTAACACCGCGTACGTGCTCTGCGCGGCAAGCCGGGCCTGGTATTCGCCCAGCTGTCGCACACCCTCGGCGAGCGCCACCCCGGCGTCCGCCTTCGTGACGAACTGATCCCGGTATCCCGGATCGAAGTCCTTGGAATCGTCGCCGAGCCGTACGGCCGCGCGAGGTTTGACCCGAAACGGCGCGATGCGCTTGCGTAGGTCGGCGTGACTGACGGGGGTGGACGCGGTGTTCTCCATCTGGGCATCATGCCGGGTCTGAACCGGGAACGTCACGGCCGCCGAACCAGAGACACTGGAAAGGGCCGGTGCGGCCCATCGAGGAAGGGACCAGGCGCTTGAGCGCGAGGGTGGACAGCGTCGACGCCGACCGCGCGAGGGGTTTGCAGCCCGTCCTGGTGCGCCAGCCTGGTGCGACGGCCGTACACGCGGTGGCATTGGTGCTGCACGGCGGTCGAGAGGTCAGTGTCGAGCCGGTCACCGAGCATCAGCTTGCGGTCTTGCGCATGGTGCCGATCGCGCGTCACTTGGCATCGGTCGGTGACGCGGATGGGCTCGGCGTGTGGCGGCTGCGCTTTCGGTATCGCGGCTGGAACTCGCGCGTCGGAGCGGCGGAGGACGCGTATCCCGTCGCCGACGTGCGCTGGGCCGTGCAGCAACTACGCGAACAGCACGGCGAAGTGCCCATCGTGCTCGTCGGTCATTCGATGGGTGGGCGCGCGGCGCTGCGGGCCGCTGATGAGCCAGGCGTGGTTGGCCTGGTCGGTCTCGCACCGTGGGTGACGCCGGAGGAGCCGTACACGCAAGTGATCGGACGTCGCCTGCTGGTCGTCCATGGCATGCGCGACCGCACAACCTCGGCGAAGAACTCCAAGGCACTGGTCGGCGCCGTTCGTGCGGATTCGGGTCTGGACGCGACGTTCGTGCACCTGCGCCACGGTGGGCACGCGATGCTTCGCCGTGCCGGGATCTGGAATGACCTCACCGCAGATTTCGTCCTGCAGACCAGCCTCGGCGTGCTGCCGGGCGCTGGCCTCGCCCAAGCCATCGAGGACGGCGACTCGGTGATCTAGAAGTCGTCAGCGTTCGAGGACGAGCTGGTGCACGTTGAGGTAGCCGCTGGCGAAACCCGCCTCGCAGTAGGCGAGGTAGAACTTCCACATCCGGGTGAACCGCTCATCGAACCCAAGTTCCTGTACTGCAGCGGTATTGGCGTGAAACCGCTCCAACCACGAATGCAGCGTGCGCGCGTAGTCGTGGCCGTAGGCGGTTGCCGAGCTCACTTGCAGCCTCGTGTGGTGCGCGACGACATCTCGTACGGCGTGCAGCGACGGGATGATGCCGCCGGGAAACACGTATTTGTGGATCCACGTGTACGTGCCCTTCGTCGCGAGCAGGCGCTGATGCTCGATGGTGATCGACTGCAGGGCGACCCGGCCGCGCGGTGCGAGAACACGGTCGATGGTGGCGAAGTAGTCGGGCCAGTACTCAAGGCCGACGGCCTCGATCATCTCGACGCTCACGACCGCGTCGTAGGTCCCGCTGACCTCGCGGTAGTCGCGCAGCTGGACGTCGACGAGGTCGCCCACACCCGCCAACTCGGCGCGCCGAATCGCCCATGCCTGTTGTTCGCGCGACAGCGTCACCGTGGTCACCGTGGCGCCACGACCGGCCGCGCGAACCGCGAGTTCACCCCAGCCAGTGCCGATCTCGAGCAACCTGGTGCCGGCCTTCACCTGTGCAAGATCCAGCAACCGATCGATCTTGCGGATTTGCGCGGTGGCCAGCGCCTCGCCGTCCCGCTGTTCGTCCCAGATCGCGCTCGAGTAGGTCATCGTCCGGTCGAGGAACAGTGCGAAGAGCTCGTTGGACAGGTCGTAGTGCCGGGAGATGTTCGACTTCGATCCGCGCAGGTCATTGTGCTCGGACGCCGGTTGGCGGGCGTCGTACCACCGGCGCGCCCGCTGCAGGACGCCAGGTACCAGCCCTGCCATCCGTCGGGCGAACGGGGTGAGGACCGACGCCACGTCGTCGGCGTCCCAATCGCCTGCCATGTAGCTCTCGCCGAGGCCGATGAGGCCGTCGTGGCCAAGACGACGGAAGAACTGCGCGGGTCGGTGCAGGCGCATGACCGGCGTTGCAGTTGCGTCCGCGTCGATGCGCGGGGGTTTGACGAGCAGCCGTCCGTCGGGCAGTTGGACGGTCACGCCGAGTCGCGCCGCGGCTCTCATGAAGATCCGCCGTGCGATCGCGGCGTGGATCGGTGCGTGCGGGACGGCGGGTAGCTGCGTCCACGGGCCAGCTGGCGCCTGGACGCAACGGCTCGCTTGTCGTGGTTGGAGCTCGTACGTAGTCACGCCTGGCCTCTCGGGGTCTGGGAGCGGTTCAGGGCCTTGACCGGATCAGGATCTGGGAGTCCTCCGGAGTCGTGCGATCGGGCGCGGTCGGCCGCGGAACGACAGGCAGGCCGCGCAGGAACAGCCTGCCGCCTTGATAGCGAATCAGCGCCATCACTCGCAAGGCTCCCAGCGGGTAGTGCAGTAGGGTCCGCAGGGTCGTCGCGGTGGTGACCGGTGAGCGGTACCCGTTCAGGGTTGCG
>DASRZB010000072.1:0-2639 GCA_035653855.1 Acidothermaceae bacterium
GGGTGGTCTCGACGTCGCACAGAAGCTCGCCCGACGTGAGGCGAGCGCGGCGACCAGAAAGTCGATCGCGTTGCCGCCGGCGACAGTGCTGCTGCCCGGGGGCGCGTCAGACAAGGCGACCGTGCTCGAGGTGCGGGCCCACGACCGGCCGGGCTTGCTGTTCACGGTGACGCGGGTGCTGGCCGCCGAAGGGCTCGACGTGCAATCTGCTCGGGTCGAGACGCTCGGTGCTGAGGTGGTCGACGCGTTCTACGTCACGGACCGGGGCGGTCGCCCGCTCGCACCTGAACGGGCCGAAGCGGTTCGCCGGGCGGTTGAAGAGGCGCTGCGGGGCAGCGCACCGCGGAGTTGACGCGGGCTCGGTAGGCTGGCGCGCGTGTTCGACACCCTCTCCGACCGGCTCGAGTCGGTCTTCAAGACACTGCGCGGCAAGGGTCGGTTGTCGGATGCCGACATCGACGCGACCACCCGCGAGATCCGGATCGCGCTTCTCGAGGCCGACGTCGCCTTGTCGGTCGTCAGGGACTTCGTCGATGCGGTCAAGGAGCGTTCGCGCGGCGCAGCGGTCTCCCAAGCGCTGAACCCGGCCCAGCAGGTCATCTCGATCGTCAACGAGGAACTGGTCCAGATCCTCGGCGGCCAGACCAGGCGGCTTCGCTACGCGAAGAACCCGCCAACCGTGATCATGCTGGCCGGCCTTCAGGGCGCCGGTAAGACGACGCTGGCCGGCAAGCTCGCCAAGTGGTTGTCGGGGCAGGGCCACGCGCCACTTTTGGTGGCCGCCGACTTGCAGCGGCCCAACGCCGTGCAGCAACTTCAGGTGCTCGGCAAGCAGGCTGGCGTCCCTGTCTTTGCCCCCGAACCGGGGAGCGGCGTCGGCGATCCGGTCGCCGTGTCGAAGGCCGCCATCGAACACGCCAAGCGGATGGGTCACGACATCGTGGTCGTCGACACCGCCGGCCGACTCGGTGTCGACGCCGAGATGATGCAGCAGGCCGTCGACATCCGCGATGCCGTCGACCCGAACGAGATCCTGTTCGTCGTCGACGCCATGCTCGGCCAAGACGCTGTCAACACCGCTCAGGCCTTCCTCGACGGCGTCGGTTTCGACGGCGTCGTGCTCACGAAGCTCGACGGTGACGCGCGCGGTGGTGCCGCCTTATCGGTCGCCTCGCTGACCGGCCGTCAGATCATGTTCGCCAGTACGGGGGAGAAGCTCGAGGACTTCGACACCTTCCATCCAGAACGCATGGCGTCGCGCATTCTCGGTATGGGCGACATCCTCACGTTGATCGAGCAAACCCAAAGTGCGTACGACGCGGGCGAGGCCGAAGAGACCGCACGCAAGCTCACCGAAGGTGAGCTGACGCTCGAGGATTTCCTCGAGCAGATGATGATGCTGCGCAAGATGGGCCCGATCGGCAACCTGCTCGGCATGCTGCCGGGCATGGGGCAGATGAAGGAGCAGATCGCGCAGGTCGATGACAAGGATGTCGACCGGATCGCTGCCATCATCCGCTCGATGACACCGACCGAACGCGAAGATCCGAAAATCATCAACGGCTCGCGACGGGTGCGCATCGCCAAGGGCTCCGGTGTCACCGTGGCTGAGGTGAACAGCCTCGTCGACCGCTTCTTCGAAGCTCGCAAGATGATGAAGCAGATGGCCGGCATGGGTGGTTTTCCGGGCATGGGCGCGAGACGCGCAACGAAGGCGGGGAAGAAGGGGAAGGCAGGCAAGGGAAGTAAGGGTGGCCGGCCAGGCGGACGCCCCGGCGGTGCGCCGCCTGCAGCATTGCCACCCGGCCTCACCCGCTCGTTGCCGGGCGGCGACGGTGGCCTGGGTCTGCCGGCCCAGCTGCCGCCGGGCATGAAGATGCCGGATCTCTCGAAGTTCCGGTTCCCGCCGACCGGCGGCAATCCTGGCAATCAGGGTCCGGCCGGTCCGAGGCCGCGCTGAGCGCGATCCCATCGGCGCTGCGCGTGCGAGCCACCGTGCTGCCCGACGCGGGAGTGGGCGAGTTCTTCGTCGTCGATGGACGCATCACGTTCGACCGGCCGGCCGACAGCGTCACCATCGCCGACCGCGGGTTCGCGTTGCCTGGCCTGGTCGACGCGCATTGCCATGTCGGCTTGGTCGCCGAAGGCGGGGTGCCGCTCGAAGAGGCGCGTGCGCACGCGATCACCGATCGCGATGTTGGTGCGTTGCTGCTGCGCGATGCTGGCGTGCCGCACACGTACCTTGAGCTCGACGACGAACCCGATCTGCCGCGCATCGTGCACGCGGGCCGCCACCTGGCGCGCACCCGCCGCTACATCCGCGGCTACGGCATCGAACTCGAGCCAGCGCAGTTGCCGGACGCAGCGGTTGCACAGGCGCACCGGTCAGGAGGCCACAGCACACCGTGGGTGAAGTTGGTCGGTGACTGGATCGACCGCGATCTGGGCGATCTCGCGCCGTGTTGGCCGGGCGATGTTCTCGCCGAAGCCGTGCGACGCGCGCACGAGGCGGGCGCGCGAGTAGCAGTTCACGTGTTCGGTGAGGAAGCACTGCCTGACCTGATTGCGGCCGGTGTTGATTCGATCGAACATGGCACCGGTCTTGATGAGCAGACTCTTGCCGACGTCGTGCGGCGCGG
>DASRZB010000073.1:0-3218 GCA_035653855.1 Acidothermaceae bacterium
GTTGGCCTTAAAGATGCGGGCCGACAGGCCGTGAAAGTTGGCAACGTCGACCCGGTCGCGCAGCGCGAGCGGAGATACGTGGCTGCGGAGACGTTCCTTAACGTTGTCCCGTGCCCGATTGGAAAACGTGGTCACCAGCAGTTTTTTCGGCCAGGGTACTTGGCCGCGCTCGACAAGACCCGCGACCCGCAGCGCCAGGGCTTCGGTCTTTCCGCACCCCGCTGGGGCGACGATGAGCAGGTCGAGCTCGGCAGTGTCCCGAATATCGGTTTGGCCAGGTGTTGGGGCAATCACGATGTCGCGGCGTCGATTTCTCTCAAAAGAGATTCGATGCTCGCAATGTTGCGCGCCGACGCAGGGGTGAGAAATGACGCGACGACCATGGCGGCACGGACCTTATAGGTACTCTTGAGTCTGCAGAAAGCGGCCACATCAGCTTCAGTCCGCGTCTCCGCAGGTCCAGTTGGCTCGCAGTTGAGAAGTTCGTTGCTACTGAATCGTCCTGACGCTTTGAGGGCGTCCCATACAATGTCCGCGCCCAGGGCGGCGACGTACTCGGCCTCGAGGTCCGGGTCAGAGATCCACACCGAGTTCGCGTTCAAGTCCGTGATTGCTACGCCGAGGTTGTGTGCGGCCCCTTCCGCAGCGTCGAGGTCGATGAGCCGCGACATGTCGATGTCGAATCCGTTCTTGCCGAACAGCTTCAGAATCGATCGCATGTCGCCCGAGCCGCCTGTCTCAACGACCGATACGCCAAGCCGGTCCAAGCCGCGACCCGTAACCTCGGCGGCCGCTTCGAGGAGGATCCGGTCGGAGATGCCTTCGACACCGACGACCCGCGACGCCGTGAGCGGTTCCAGTTTGTCCCGCACCCACCACCGCAGGACCATGCGGTCGTCATCGGACAAGAAGCCTGCTTTGGGCTGGACAAGCCGCCCACCCATCTTCACAGTGACGATGTGCTCTGGCAGGAATGCGCCCACAATGTCGGGCGAATGCGTAGCAATGATCTTCTGGTTTCCACTCGACTGGAGCAGCCCGGCCAGGCTTCGCTGGCTAGTCGGGTGCAGATGAATCTCCGGCTCGTCGATGGCCACGATATTGGCGGACTCACTCACCAAGTCATACATCGCGATCGCAAACAGGGCCCGCATGCCATCGGACTGCTCGGTCAGATTGCGCGTGGTCCCGTTGCGCTGAACCTGCAGCCGCACATCGGAGAGCGGGTCGTCTTCGGCGTTGGCGCCCGAGACGAAAGCTAGTTCGTCGGTGCCAACAGGTTGGGGCAGCGCCCGTGACAACTGCGCCGCCAGCCTGTTTCTTACATCGGCAAGGGTGTTGGAGCCGGACAGCGTTGCCTGGACCTGCTCGGCGAGATTCGCGAACGTTGCCTTCTCTTCGCCCAGGTCGATCGCATGCAAAATGTCTGCGACTGTGGCGTCGCGTTCGTCGCGCAAATCTCGAGAACGCGCGCTGGCCCCAACCATCTTCCAACCCAAGCCGGTGATCTGGTCGCGGGATATCTGTCGGCCCGTCCCACCCGCAGGCGCGGTGCGATTGATAGAGATGGAACCGGTACTGTCGGTCGAAACCTCCACGCGAACCGTGAGCGTTTCCGAGTTAGTCGTCGGATCGACGAAGATTTCGTCGGGAAACAGGCCCCGGTCCGGTTCGCTGAATCCGTCGAGTACTGCCTCGATAACAAGCGGTAGTTCGACGTCACGGATATCAGCTGGCGTAATGCGTGAGTACAGCTGCGGCGTGGAGGCGCCGAGGAGCAGGTCTAGACATCGGATCAGTGCCGACTTGCCGACGTCGTTGGGCCCGACGAGGACGAGGTGGTCACGGACCTCAATCGACGTGTCCGCGAGCCGGCTGTGGTTCTCAACAAGAACGGACTTCAACCGCACCGCCTGTTCTCCCCTCTTACCAGTCGGGCCTGCGCAGCCATGTTTCGCGCTGGCGCGCGGACCTCAGGCCAGCGCGAAGACTGACGGCATCGTCAGCGAGAACGAGGCAACGTTACCGGCTTCTCCCTCCTTCCAGCGCGCCGCGCGCTGTCCCGCCCGTCGATGGTTCGGCTGCCGGAGCAACGTCGGATTCTGTCGCGGCATCGGCGGGACGGCGCGTCTCGCCAGAGCTCGTCGTCATCCAGTGCACAGCCACTCGGCCGCCGGCTCGGCCCGATCGCGCTGCAATATTGACGGACCTAACCAACATCGCGAGGCGTTCTCAGTCGCCTTTCTTGACACCGGCGGCAAGCGCCCGCCGCAACCCGCTGGCGCGCACGACGTGGCGGCCAACGGCGGCGCGTACGGCGTCCTCGGTTCCCACGATGCGGACGCGGGTGCTGGCGCGGGTTATCGCCGTGTACAGCAGTTCGCGGGTCAAGATTGCCGACGTTTGGGTCGGAAGCATCACGGTGACAGCGTCGTATTGGCTGCCCTGGCTGCGGTGCACCGTCATCGCGTGCACGGCCTGCACCGCGCCTAGCCGTGACAGGGGCAGCAGTTCAGGTGCGGAGCTCCGTGCGAACGCCGCCCGCAGTCCTTGATCGGTCGCGACGATGACGCCGGTGTCGCCGTTGTAGAGCCGGTTCTCGTAGTCGTTCGCCGTGACGAGCAGGGGCGTCCCGGCCGGCCAGTGTCCGACCTGCGCACCAGTCCAACGCACCACCTGATCGTTCCAGCGCGAAACCCCGTACGGGCCGTGCCGATGCGCGCACAGCAGTCGGTGCCGGCCAAGCAGCTCAAGCGAGAGCGCCGCATCTCCCGACCCCGCCGCCTCCCCCAGCGCCGCCGCGACCGACACGACCTCCTCACGCAGGCTCCCGGTACCCGTTTCAAGGGTCAGCCCGTCCGCGGTCCGCAACAGCTCAAGTACCCGGTCGCCGTCACCAACTCGCACCGCCTCAGCCAGCGCACCAATGTTCTGCCCGTAGCGGTGCGGCACGCGAAGCCGCACAACACCGTTTCGCAGCTGCTGCTGCTCTTCCTCGTCAAGGTCGAGATCGGCGTCGACGACGCCAGCCGGCAGCCCGCTGACCGCGTTGGCCGGAGCCGGTCGGTGCACGAGATCGGCCAGCACCGCGCCCGCGTCGACCGGAGTCAGCTGGTCCGGGTCGCCGACCAGGACCAGCCTGGTAGTGGGGCGCAGCGCCTCCAGCAGCCGGGCCATCAACGTCAGTGACACCATCGACGATTCGTCGACGACGACAA
>DASRZB010000074.1:0-6083 GCA_035653855.1 Acidothermaceae bacterium
GAGCGGGCAGATCTCCTTCACGGTCAAGACGGCCAAGCAATTGCTGGGCAAGGAAACCCTGACGATCTCCAGCGGACAGGTCACCGCCTGCACGATCGAGGCGCCCGACGGCTCGACGACCGACTGCGGCACGTCCGGCTGGCAGGCATTCTCGGTCGGTCTTCCCCAGAGCGGGCCGGTCTTCTTCGCCTTCTCGGTCACCGATCCAGTCCTGTCCGATAACATCACCGCGGGCTCGGTGGTGGTGACACAGGGAAGCACCTCGAACACCTACCAGGCTCCCGTCCAGGGCCTCTACAACCCGTCCAACACGATGGACAAGGGACTCTTCGCGCAGCCGTATCGTGGATGGGCGGTCGCCGGCTACAACGGCGGCAGCACCAGCGACGGCACGGCGCTGGACGAGTCCAAGCTAGTCTACAAGCAGAGCGACTACCCGACGCCCAGCAACTACTACAACCCGAACCTGGGTATCGACCCGCACACAGGCTATCCCACGCAGAACTACGACCCGAACACGGGCTTCACCGGGGCCGCCGGCAGCGCGAACCCGGTCGACGCCAGCGCCTGGGCGCTGACGCCGAGTCCGGCCCACCTCGATACGCTCACGAACCCGCCGGCGCCGGTGCCCGACCAGTGGCTAGGCCCGAAGGATGAGATCTGGGCGCGAGCCGGCTCGATGAGCAGCTCACGCCTGACGCAGGACTATGTCAGCGTGCCGACCGCGAGCAGCTTCCAGGGAGCCGGCGCGGTCAACCAGATGAGCGAGACGCAGCAGGACGCGATTCAGGGCAGCTTCCTCGGCCTCGGCGGCTCCTACTCCTGGGGCGCCAGCGACGGTAACCTCGACGAGCTCGACATGAACGGCGACGGCTTCCCGGACATCGTCGGCTCGAACAGCATCCAGTACACGAACACGGTCGGCTCGCTCGACTCGACGGCGACGGGCGAGCCGGCCTTGAATGCCAGCGTGCGCGAGAGTCACTCGATCGCCTGGAACATCGGGTTTGCGGGCAGCCCGGCCAAGTTCACCGCCGACGCCAAGGGGGATACCAACGCGCCGGAGCAGGCCGATCCCAACTCGGGCACGACCAGGAGCGCCAGTTCGTCGCAGTCGGGCACGTCCGAGACGGCGAGCGCGTCGGAGCCGGCCCTGACCACGGGCGAGTCCACCGCGCTGACGACCCGGCCGGGAGGCTCGGGCAACAACGACTCGGCCGCGGCCGAGTCGCAGAGCCAGGTCGCGACGACCTCCTCTACCGCGAGCGGGCGGTCCACGCGCGGCGGCAGCGCCACCGGCTCCGAACCCGACGGCGACCCGCCGCAGACCGCGTCCGACGGCGGCCAGGAGCTGAACCTGGGAGTCAGCGGCCAGTACGCCCAGGGTGAGACGAACCAGAACGGCGACCACGCGGTCGGCGGCACGCTGGTCAACACCGACCTGATCGACATCAACGGCGACGGTCTGCCCGACAAGGTCTCGACCTACAGCGACGGCCACATGGAGGTCGCCTTCAATCTGGGCTACACCTTCACCGCGCCGGTCACGTGGAGCAACAACGCCGTCACCCAGCGGGGCACCAGCCAATCCTTCACCGTCGGCGGCTCGATCGGCTTCAGCGACGGCATGTACGGCTTCGGCGGCGGCGTGAGCGGTGGCCAGGAGACCGATCATGACAACGGTGTCCTGGTCGACATGAACGGCGACGGGCTGGCCGACTACGTCACGAACAGCAACGGAAACCTGATGGTCGCCATCAATACCGGCGACGGCTTCGCCCCGCCGGTCGTCTGGCACGGTGCCGACGCGAATATCGCGACCAGCAAGAGCACGAATCTCGGCGGCGGAGCCTACTTCACCATTGGCATCGGGCCGCTCTGCTTCCCGACCGACCTCTGCTACATCATCGTCAACCCCGGTTTCGACTACAGCCAGACGCAGTCGAGCCAGCAGTTGCAGCTCCGCGACATCAACGGCGACGGCTTCCCGGATGACCTCTCGAGTTCGTCCAATAGCTCGATCAGCGTCGCCCAGAACAATACCGGCGATACGAACCTGCTCGAGTCGGTGAGCCGGCCGCTCGGTGCCTCCTTCACCATCGCGTACACCCGCGCGGGGAACACGACCGCCGCACCTGCCTCGGTCTGGACGATGTCCAGGGTCACCGTCAACGACAACACCCCGTCCACCAGCGCGAATACCCAGGTGACGACCTACTCCTACGCCAACAACTTCTACGACCGCGAGGAGCGCCAGGTCTACGGCTACGCCACGGTGACCTCGAACGAGATTGACCCGTCGACCAACGCGGTCTATCGCACCATCGTCGACAGCTACGCCAACGACAACTACTACGACCAGGGGCTGCTGACGAGCGAGAAGGTCGAGGACGGCAGCGGTGCCATCTACACTCAGACCGACAACAGCTACACCCTGCTCGACGAGACGACGAACCAGACCGTCACCAACGGTCAGGCTGAGTCGCTGACGCTCGACGAGATCTTCCCGCAGCTGAGCCAGGCGACGCAGAGCTACTCCTGGGGCCAGGCGACGCCGGGGAAGACCGAAACGGTGACCTACCAGTACGATGCCCTCGGCAACACGACGCTGATCAGCGACAGCGGCGACGGCCCGTCGAACGCGGTGACCGCCGCGACTCAGTTCGTGAGCTGCCCCAACGTCAACCTTTTCAATGTGCCGACGAGCGTCATCGTGACCGACGCAAACGGCACGGTGCTGCGACACCAGGAAGCGACCGTCCCCTGCTCCGAGGGTGCGCCGACGCAGATCCGCCAGTATCTGGCCGGCGGCAGCTTTGCCCAGACCGACATCACCTACTACGACGCGACCGGCCAGCACTACAACCTCAAGTCGGTCACCTCGCCGCCCAACCTGAACGGGCAACGCTACGCGGTCAACTACACCTACGACCCGACCGATACCTACGTCGCTCAGACGACCGACAGCTTCGGCTACGTCTCGACGGCGACGTACGATCCGCTCTATGGCACGATCGCCTCGTCGACCGACATCAACGGCAACACGACCAGCTACAGCTATGATGCCTTCGGGCGGCTCGCATCGGTGACCGGGCCGTACCAACAAGGGACCGGCACTGCCACCGTTACCTACGAGTATCACCCGGGTGACCCCGTCCCCTGGGCCGAGACGCACGCCATCGACACGCTGCACGGCGGAACGCTCGACACCGCCACCTTCGTCGACGGGCTCGACCGTACGGTGGAAACCAAGCACGACGCGACGGTCTTCACCGGCGCCGGCAGCCAGCCGGTTGAGGTGATGGTCGTCTCCGGCCGGGTCACCTTCGACTTTCTCGGCCGGGTGATCGCGCAGTATTACCCGACGACCGAGCCGCTCGGGACGCCGGCCGCCTTCAACTCCACCTACGACAGCCAGCCGCCGGCCACGTCGAGCTACGACGTGCTCGACCGCCTGACGCAGTATGTCGCGCCGAACGGCAGCACCACGGGCTACGCTTACGGCTTCGGGGCGGATCGCTCCGGTGCGACCCAGTTCATGACGACCGAGACCGACGCGCTCGGCAACCAGACCGCGACCTTCACCAATGTGCGGCAGCAGGTGACCGCGATCGACATGTTCAACGGCAGCCAGCCGATCTGGACCAGCTATGACTACAGCCCGCTGAACCAGCTCACCGCGATGACCGACGATCAGGGCCACGTCACTACGATGGCCTACGATGACATCGGCCGCGAGACGTCGATCACCAGCCCCAACTCCGGGCTGACGACGATGCGCTACGACCCGGCCTCGAACCTCATCAGCAAGGTCACGGCCGACCTGGCGCAGGAGGGCCACGGCAAGGCGATCCAGTACAACTACGACTACACCCACCTGACGGCGATCAGCTATCCCGACTTCACAGGCAACAACGTGCGCTACACCTACGGCGGACCCGGCGCGGCCACCAACGGCGCCGGCCAGATCGTCACCGCCGTCGACCAGGCCGGCCGGCAGGCCTACGCCTACGGCAAGATCGGCGAGACCACCAGCGAGGCCGACACGATCAACCCGATCCAGGGCCAGCCACTGGCGACCTACACCACCGCGTACAGCTACGACACCTGGGACCGGCTGGCGTCGCTTACCTACCCGGACGGCGAGGTCGTGACCTACGGTTACGGCTTCGGCGGGCTGGTCAACCAGGTGGCCGGGGTCAAGGGAAGCAACAGCTACACCTACGCGAGCAGCCTGCAGTACGACAAGTTCGGCCACCAGGTGTTCCAGCAGGACGGTAACGGCGTTCAGACCGTCAGCAGCTACACGCCGAACTCCCAGCGGCTGCAGAACATCCAGACGGGCAACAGCGCGGGGCTGTTCCAGAACCAGAGTTACAGCTATGACGCCGTCGGCAACGTGACGTCCAAGAACAACGATGTACCGGTTCCGGCCGCCTCGCAGTACGGCGGGCCGAGTACGCAGAGCTTCACCTACGACCACCTCTACCGGCTGACCGGCGCCAGTGGCACCTACCAGTACGCGCCCGGCAATACGCGCAACTACACGCTGGCGCTCACCTACGACTCGCTGGGGAACATCCTGACCAACACGCAGACCGACACGATCACCGTGCCGGGCAGCGCGACGCTGACGCAGGCGGCGACCACCCGGAGCTGGACCTACGCCTACACGGGCACGCAGCCGAACGCGGTCAGCCACGTCGCCGGCGCCGGCACGCTCGGCGGTCAGAGCAACGGCAAGGGGAGCGGAAACTCCCCGGAGAGCGGCGTGACGTTCAGCTACGATGCCAACGGCAACGAGACCGGCTGGACAGACGACGCCAGTAGCCAGCGACGTGCCATCGTCTGGGACGAGGAGAACCGGGTCCAGAGCATCAACAACAGCGGCCAGAAGACGAGCTACCGCTACGACGATCAGGGAAACCGGATCGTCACGGCCGGGCCGGGCGGGGTGACGACCAACGTCAACCCCTACTACACGGTGGTGAACGGCGCCAACGCGGTAAAGAACGTGTTCGCCGGCACGCAGCGCATTGCCCAGCAGGCGGTGACGACCGACGGCTCGTACGAGAGCGGGCAGTATTACTACCATCAGGATCTCACCGGCAGCACCGCCTACGTCACCGACGTCAGCGGCAATCTCTTCCAGCACCTGGAGTACTTCCCAACCGGCGAGACCTGGGTCGACGAGGTGAGCGATCCGCACGTCATCCCCTACCTGTACACGTCGCACCCCTTTGATGAGGTGACGCAGCTCTACTACTATGGCGCGCGCTACGGGGATCCGCGGCTGGATCAGTTCATCTCGCCCGACCCGACACTGCAGTCGGACCCGCAGACGGCGATCGACGACCCGATGGCGCTGAACCCCTACACCTACGTCGACAACAACCCGGTCCGCTACGTGGACAACAACGGCAAGGCGCTGACGAGCGCGCAGGGGCAGTTCCTGCGCCAGGCGTTCGCCAATCCCGAGACGCGAGCGGCCTTCCTCCAGGCGAGCAACAAGATCATCAAGGCGTACCTCAGCCAGCAGCCGGCGATCGTCAAGCTCGCCGCGAGCCTGCCCGACAAGGAGACGCTTATCGCGGGGTACAAGAAGCTGGCGACTCTGTCGCTGCCGCCGCTGGTGGAGATCGGCTTCAAGACGAACTCGATCCAGGTGAAGATCGTCGGGATCAAGGTGCCGAAACCGACGGCGCGCCACTAGTGCTCCGTTCCGCAACGGAGGTGTGAAACGTGCGGCGGCAGCCGACCATTGCGAGGGAGGGTGCCGCCATGCCGAAGCTGCTCTTTGCCCGTGCACCGTTGGATGCGCAGGAAGAACGCCGGGTCCACAAGCTGGCGGGCAGCCGCCATGCCCCCGGCGACTGGATCCAGCGCGCCCGCATGATCGTCCGCAGTTGGGCGGGTCAACGCACCACCGCCATCGCTGCCGCACTCGGCTGTCACCCGCAGACGGTCCGGGAGCGCCTCGTCCGCTTCAACGCGGAAGGTCTCGACGGGCTGGGCGATCGGCCAGGAGGCGGGCGCAAGCCGCGCCTGACCGAGCAGGAACGCGGGACGCTCATCCGGCTGGC
>DASRZB010000075.1:0-6296 GCA_035653855.1 Acidothermaceae bacterium
TCCACGGCGTTACTGCCGGAACTGACACCCCACGTCTACGCATGTTCTACCTGCTGACCGGCCTTGTAGTTGTAGCCGTTGCTACTACGCGGACCCTCGGGCACGCGGCAATGCATCGGACGCCGCCTGCAGCTGATGGGCCGCAACGACATGACGCGACGTCGTTGCATTCCGCCGGCAGTTCGCGATCGTCGTTATGACCGCGCCCGCACTCGCATTTCCTGCTAGGCCAGGACCGTCATCGCCCGTCAGTCTCGGCGTACTCGGAGCTGCTGACACCCGGCTACTCGCGGGACCGCCTCACCGTCGCGAGACTCTGGCTGAGCATTGCGCGCGCCTGGGTGTGCTGTCGTTGCCGTACACAGATGCCGCACGTGCACACGTGATGAGCAGCATTGCGGCAAGCGGACTGGTTGGCCGCGGCGGTGGGGAATTTCCGCTTGTCGGCAAGTTGACGGCCGCATTGCGCGCAACCGGCGTGCCCATCATTGTGGTCAATGGTTCGGAGAGCGAGCCGGCAAGTCGGAAGGATGCGCTGCTGTTGCGCTCCCGCCCGCACCTTGTCCTTGACGGCGCATCTTTGGCGGCCGCCACTGTCGGGGCCCACCAGATTGTGGTGTACCTGCACAAGGAGAGTGGTGCCACGTATACGTCGGTGATGGAGGCAGTGCGCGAGCGGAACCGGCTTCTGGGCGTCCCGGGAATCGTGGTCACGACCGCCGCGAGTGGCTTCGTGGCCGGGGAATCGAGCGCGATCGTATCGGTGCTCTCAGGTGGGGCTCCGGTGCCTCGACGCCGTTCGGTGCCCGCTGCGGTCAGCGGAATCCACGGGCGGCCCACGGTTGTCAGCAACGTCGAAACGCTGGCCCACCTCGGTCTGATCGGGCGCTTCGGCGCCGACTGGTTCAAGGGCGCGGGGAGCAGCGGTACTCCTGGCTCGACCTTGCTGACGCTCGGGGGTGACGTGACTAGCCCCGGACTCGTTGTCGAGGTCAGTGCGCCGGTCAGCATCGGCACCGTATTGGTCGAACACGGTGGCCTGGTTGACTCGCCGCAGGCAGTGCTGATCGGTGGCTACGGCGGGCGTTGGATCAGCGGTGCCGCAGCATGGAATGCCCCCGTCGACCGAGCCGTCCTGCGTCGCGCCGGCGTGAGTCTTGGCTGCGGACTCATTGCGCCGCTCCCGGCCGACAGTTGCGGGCTTGAGGTGACGGTGCGCTTGCTCGACTATCTCGCGGCGCAAAGTGCCGGCCAGTGCGGATCATGCGTATTCGGGCTGCCGAGGCTGGCCGTCGACTTGCGCGCGATCGTCGAGGGCCGTGCGACTCGCCGGGATGTACGGCGGTCGTATGAACTCGCGCAATCGGTCGCGGGGCGGGGCGCGTGCGCACACCCCGACGGTGCTGTCGCTCTCCTCGAGAGTGCGCTTGAGGTATTCAGTGCTGATTTGCGGAACCACGTTCGGGGACAGCCCTGCGGCCGTGGAGTCGTCGGATGGTTCCCGCTGTCGGACGCGTCGCACACCGGGGAATCGCGATGACGAACGATCGCGCGAGGCTCATCGCCAACCCCGGGCTGTGCGACGGGCACGGGATCTGCGTACTCCGGGCGCCCGAACTCCTGACCTTGGATGCGTGGGGATTTGTCGGTGTCGAGGCGGCACAGATGCTGTCGGGGCGCGACCTTCGGCGAGCCGCCAGTGCGGTCGCGGCGTGTCCAGAGCGGGCGCTGTCGCTAGAACGGGCCCATGTCGCGGGTGGCAACAGTGCCCGTCTTGGGGGAAACTCATCGACGTGGACTCCACCGAGACGAGAGCGCGGTCGGCGCCGAGCCTCTCCAGGCACCGACAGATCTAACGCGTGCTAACGCATCGCATTAGTGCGTGGGCGGGCCCGGTAACGGGGACCGTGGCGGTGCTCTGTGCCGCGATCGCGATCGCCTACGCCAGTGGCACCCGGGTGGACGTGTCGATACCCGCCGCGGCCGATGTCGGTGGTGCTGCTCCGACCGGCGCCAGTTCAGATGCGGCTGCACCGTCGAAGAAGCCAGCATTGACATTCGTGTATCCGACCCATCCGGTCCAGGTACTCGATGAGCCGGACGACGTCAGCGAGGCCACAGAGGGGCCCGTCACGCCCAGTTCTTCGCCTCGTGCACCCAGTGCCACCCCAAACAGCGACGACAACCAGGAGCCGAGCCTCGGTACCTCACCAGGCGGCACGCCGGCAGCCATACCTACTGTTAGCCCCACACCGGATTCGTCGTCGCCGGAGCCGACAGACACATGGTCGGACGACGACCCGTCGCGCACTCCCGGGCCATCACAGTGGAAGCCGACAGGCACACCGTCGTGGTCCCCGTCGGCGAGTCACAGTCACGACGACAGCCAGCACGACGGGACTAGCGGAGCTTCGCAGTCGGATTCATGATGGCCGTACGGTCCGCTCGACACGCGCACTTGGCAGGGGCGCCGCAGCCGCATCGGCGGCGCGTGGGAACCGCGGCGCGACTCGCAGGTTTCCACGCGCTCGTACTGCTCGTCGTCCTCGGAGCGGTCGTCATCGTCTTCGTCAAACAATTCGCGACGAGCTACCAGACACTGGGGGCGCGAACGCTCACGAGTGAGTTGCGCTCCTACACAGCGGCGGCAGCAGCCCGCCAACAAAGCGGCGACCTGCAAGGTTTTACGGTTAGCTACTTGCAGGAGCGGGCGTTGCCTGCCGGCACAGTGCTAATTGTCAGCTTGCCCGCAGCCCGCGTGGCCACGCCCGGGTCGACGGTTTTGCTTTCGGACTCACGGGTGACCGAGTGGCTCACCAATCCACCGCCACAGACGTTTACTAGAGCGGTACATATCAACGGTGCCCTAACGGAGCTCCTCGTGGCGCCCATTGTTGTGGGCGGCCAGCGCACGGGGACCTTCCTCGCTGCAATCGACCTAGCCGCCGATGAGGGTCAGCGGTCGCGGGTTCTCGCGCTCTCGGCAGCCGAGGCCGGTATCGCCCTGTTGGCGGGTGTCGCAAGTGCCTACCTGCTGCTTCGCCGTTTGCTGCGAACGGTAGGGAGTATCACGACAACTGCAGCTGAGATCGGAAGTGGTGCGCTCGACCGCAGGCTCGGCGACCAAGGGATCGATGACGAGGTGGGTCAGCTTGCAACCACTTTCGACTCGATGCTCGAGCGCATCGACAGAACTATGACAAGTCAACGGCGATTGTTATCGGACGTGTCCCATCAACTGCGAACGCCCCTCACTGTCGCCCGCGGGCATCTCGACGTTCTGAAGCACACAGGCGACATTGCGGACCCGAAGGTCGTGACCGAAACGGTGACGCTGGTGCTTGACGAGCTCGACCATATGCGAGCTCTCGTCGAGCGACTGTTGCTGCTTGGTCGCGCGATGGAGCCCGATTTCCTGTCGCCCGATCTCATTGATGCCCGCGCCTTCCTTGCCGACCTGCACTCGGCGTGTCAGGTACTCGCTCCACGCCACTGGGTATTAGCCGCGGTTCCCGACATCGTCGTAAGTGCCGACGTCGCCAAACTGCGTGGAGCACTACTCAATCTGGTGGATAACGCCGTTCGAGTGACGTCGCCGAACGATACGATTGAGATCGCGTGCGAGCTCGATCACGCAGCAGGCACGCTGACGTTCGCTATCGAGGATTCGGGGCCTGGTATTCCAACCGCTCAGCGAGAAGCGGTGCTCGCCAGATTTGCACGCCCTGGCGCGCGGGATCAGGATGGATCAGGCCTGGGGCTCGCCATCGTGCGGGCGGTGGCGGAGGCGCACGGTGGCGTGGTCACCGTCGGCGAGTCTCGGCTCGGTGGAGCGCGCATCGCGATGGTGCTTCCGACCAGTCTTGTGCGCAGCATCGAGGAGGTCTGATGCATGTCTTGATCGTTGAGGACGACCCGCGGATTGCGTCCTTCCTCAACAAGGGCCTGCGCGCTGAGGGTTACATCACATCCGTGGCGACGAATGCCGTCGAGGCCAACACGTACGCCGAAGCCATGAGCGCAGACCTGAACCTCGTGCTCTTGGATCTCGGCCTTCCCGACGGCTCGGGCACCGGTGTGCTGCAACGGCTTCGGCAGCGACAATCCGATGTGCCGGTGATCATCCTTACCGCCCGCTCGGACGTAAGCGACAAGGTTCGCGGCCTTGACCTCGGCGCCAATGACTATGTGACCAAGCCGTTCGTGTTCGAGGAGCTGCTTGCGCGTGTGCGCGCTGCATTGCGCACATCGGCTCAGCCAACTAGTACCGAGCTTGTCGTTGGTGACCTGCGCCTAGACCTGCTGACCAAGGTTGGTTGGCGGGCCGGGCAGCGGATCGAGCTGGCACCACGCGAGTGGGCCCTGCTCGAACTATTCATGCGGAGCCCAACTCACGTGCTGACTCGACAGCGCATCTTGAATCAAGTGTGGGAGTACGGTTTCGACGCCGGCAGCAACGTCGTCGACGTGTACGTCGGCTACCTCCGCCGCAAACTCAACCGAGCCGGCCTTGAGCCGCTTCTGCACACCGTTCGGGGAGCTGGTTACCGCCTGCAGCAACCCGACTGACACCGGTGGGTGTGGCGCGCGGCAGCAAGCTATGCCCGTCCAGTCGTAGGGATGAGCCGAGAATCGATCGCGTTGGTGTTGGCGTCCGCTGCGTGACCCAGCAGCGGCAGCCCGGCCCACAACTCGATCGTTTTCAGAACTGAGTAGTGACTTTCGAAACGCGTATCAGAAATGTTTGGAACGTAGCGGCCCACGACCCAGGCCGCCATCAGACAGGAAGGAGCCGATGACACAGGTTCGGGGTTCAGGCAATCCTCGCCGGTCGAGGCGTGGGAGCCTGGGGCGACGCTGCCTTCATCAAACGTCACAATGATCTCGAGAGCGCCGCTGCGGTAGTCAGGGGTTGTCTGAAGAAACCGCAGCGTCCGCGACAGAAAGCCGTCGTACGTGGTCAGCAAAGTGTCATGGCCATTGTCGATGTTGTCCGGAATGACAAACGTTACTTTGGGAAGCCTTCCCGCTTGCGCGTCTGAGTAGAAGGCGCCCTTCATCGTCTGTGAATTGCCAAGCGCGACATCGTCCGCGGCGCATGAGGGCAGGTCGCGATAGTAGACGGCCGGGTTGTGGCGGGCTACGTACTTGTAGCGAATCTGCCCGGTGCTCGCCTTGTACTTGGTCCCGTCAACGACGCTGCACCGCGCCGGCATGCTTTCGGCGTACGTACGCCAGCCCGTCGCACCATACGCCGCGGCGAGTTGACTGAACACGCTTGGCCCGCTGATGAGGCTTGATGGTGATTGGGCGCAATCGCTGTCTGTCGTGTTCGGAGGTTGGTCGCACAACGCCCAACTGGGATAGCTACCGGAGGTCATGCCGATGTAGTTGGGTTCGCTCCCGTGGGTTAGGGCGTGCATGTCGCGCAACGACCCACACTGCTTGCTGAGAACGGTCTGTTCGAAGGGCGCAGTCGTGTTGTTGACGTCTGCTTGGCCTTCGTTCTCCCCGATGATCACCATGAGCTTCGTCGGGTGAGGTGCGCCTGCGCTGCTGGTCTGACATAACGCACCAGCAGGCGGTCGCCAATGCGCACCAAGAGTCCAACCGCCGACTGCCGACACGACCAGTAGTGCAAGCACTATAGGCAGGATCGCCGACGGTCGGGTGATCCGCCGCCGACGCATCTGTGCCCCTGTCTACTCGCAATGCTGACGTCACCAAGGCTAAGTGGGCTTCTATTACAAGTCCGTGACGTACTTGACGGCGGTTTCGGTGAGCGTCGGCGAACTGGCGCGAAGTTTCTGCGGGATCGTCACGTGACCGCAAGGAACCGATCGCATGCTGGTCTTGACGGTGCGCTCGCTGAAAGGAGTCAGTCTGTGGGTCGTGTGCGCCGCCAACCGCTGCAATTGCAGGCGCTGCCGAGAGATCATCAGGCGCGCTGGTTGTGGTTTCGACCACCGCCGGCCGCAACGGCACTGGCCGGATGGGCGCTGCTGCCACTGCGATTGTTTCTCGGGTTGACGTTCTGCTTCGCCGGTCTGCAGAAGTTGGCGAACCCGTCGTTCTTCCATGCCTCGAATCCAGGCGGCATCCAAGCTCAGATGCTGGCTGCCTCACGCCGTAGCCCGATTCATGCGCTGCTGACACCGCTGGCGCACCATGCAGTGCTGATTGGAACTGTCATCGCGCTCGGCGAGGTCGCGGTGGGTGTCGGCGCGCTCCTTGGTTTACTCACCCGCATTGCAGCGTTCGGGGGCCTGTTGATCTCGTTGAACCTGTTTCTTGCA
>DASRZB010000076.1:0-8395 GCA_035653855.1 Acidothermaceae bacterium
ACGCGCCGCAAGACGTGCCGGCGATCATCCGTTCGATCTACGCGTATCACGTCGAGGCCGAAGACTGGTGCGACGTCGGTTACAACTTCCTAGTCGACCGCTTCGGTCGGATCTGGGAAGGACGCTTCGGCGGCATCGATAAGCCCGTGCTCGGCGCGCATTCCGGCGGCTTCAATACCGACACGTTTGGCGTCGCCCTGATCGGTACCTTCAACACGGTGCGACCGCCGCAGGCGATGCTCGACGGGACCGCACAGTTGATGGCGTGGAAGCTTGCGCTCTCGTATGCCAATCCGGTCGGGACGGCGACACTGACCGCGGCGCCGTTCAGCCAGGTGCGTTATCCCGCAGGCACGAAGGTTTCTTTCAACGTGATCTCCGGGCACCGCGACGCCGACCAAACAGCGTGCCCCGGCAATGCGGCGTATGCAACGCTCCCGCAGTTGAGGCAAGAGGTCTTGGCCGACATGGGTGCCGGTCTGGTGAATCCGGCCATAACCGTTCCGACCCCGCGCACCGTTTCGGCGAATGGAAGCGTGCATCTGGTCGCCGGCATGATTGCCGCTGGCAGCTGGCAAATCCTCGTGCAGGACTCCGGCGGCAACGAGGTCGCGACGTTGACCGGCTCCGGTTCGGCCATTGACACGACCTGGGGCATGACCAACGATGCGGGCGCTCCCGTACCCGCCGGGCAATACACGATCACGTTGAGCAGCACGCAGAATGGCCAAACCGCGCTGCCCTGGACGACGTCGCTCGTGGTCGGCGGTGTCTTCGGATCGCTCGACAATGCCACCACCGCGATCGGCAACGTCACGGTGACCGGTTGGGCCGCCCGCGGCGCGGACACGACGCCGGCGCAACTCGAGGTCACTATTGACGGCGCCGTCGCCGGCCCCGTCACCCCGTCGTCGCCGCGCCCCGACGTCGCCGCGGTCTACCCGGCCTACGGCGGCAACGTTGGGTTCACTGCCACCGAGGCAGCCACCCCGGGCTACCACTACCTCTGTGTTGTCGGCGACAACAGTGACATCGGCATACCCAACGCCCCGATCGGCGGCTGCCGCGGAGTCGTGGTGCCGGGCGTCGTCGCAGGGCACGCCGTCCCGACCGGCAACCTGGAGATCGCGTGGCCTGCACCCGGCGCGATTCAGGTCGGCGGGTGGGCGTTGGACACCGATACCCCGGAGCCGATTCCGGTGCATGTCTATGTCGACGGGACCTTCCGGGGTGCCTACGTCGCCTCGGGCAACCGCCCCGATGTCGGCGCCGCGTACCCGGGCATGGGCAACGCCCACGGGTTCAGCGCTTTGGTCGGCCAGTTCTACGGCGGCGTGCACAAGGTCTGCGTCTACGCGATCAATGCCGGCGGCGGGGTCAACCCGGCGCTCGGCTGTGCCAACGTGACGTTGCCGGCGGGTAACCCGAAGGGCTCGCTCAACGTCGTGCAAGCGGCCCCTGGCGCGGTTCGCGTCGTGGGTTGGGCGCTCGACCCCGACACCTCGTCGCCGATCGCGACACACGTCTACGTCGACGGTCGTTGGACCACTGCGGTCACCGCGAACCTCGGGCGCCCCGACGTTGCGGCAGCCTTCCCGGGCTACGGCGTCCACCATGGCTTCGACGTCACTGTCCCGGTTTCCGGTGGCGGCACCCACCAGGTCTGCACCTACGCCATCAATGTCGGGAAGGGCTCCGCGAACCCGGTCTTCGGCTGCGCCACGTTCACCACACCAACGGGCGTGCCGTTTGGCGCCGTCGATCTCGCGCAGGGTCAGGCAGGTGGCGTGCATATCGCAGGTTGGAGCATCGACCCCGACACGAGCGGCCCGGTGCAGGTGCACGTCTACGTCGACGGCACCTGGACGGCGGCGGTGACCGCCAACGTCGACCGTCCCGATGTCGGCGCTGCCCACCCCGGGTACGGGGACATGCATGGCTTCGACGCGACCCTGCCATTGCGCGCGGGCAAGCACACGGTCTGCATGTATGGCATCAACGTGGGACCTGCAGCGGCCAACCAGAGCCTGGGCTGCCGAGCTGTCACGGTGTCTTAGCGGACTTAGCGTTCACGCCATCGTGATCGCGCGGCGGTAGGCGGCCAGCGTTTGCGCCGCGCAGCGTTGCCAGGTGAAGGTCGCGGCCCACGCTCGCCGCTCTTCGCGACTGGCGTCGTCAGCCTCCAACGTGATGCGCAGTGTCGCAGCCAATGCCTCGACGTCGCCGACCGGCACGTACTTCGCCAGCCCACCAGTGATCTCGCGCAGTACCGGGATATCGCTCGCGACAACGGGAACTCCGCACGCGAGGGCTTCCAATGCTGGCAACCCGAAACCCTCGTAGCGCGAGGGCAAAACCAGTGCCGTGGCTCCCGCCGTCAAGGCGCGCAGATCAGCTTGAGGTAAGTAACCGGGCCCCACCACGTCGTCCGGGTTGAACTCGACATCGCCCCATCCAGCCGCACCGGCGAGCACGAGCGGCGGCGTGTGTGGTTCTTCGCGACGCAACAATGCGTGCGCCGCGATGAGGACAGGAACGTTCTTGCGCGGTTCGAGCGTGCCGACGAACAGCAGGTAGCGCGGCGGAATCCCATGTGCCTCGAGCCATTGCGGGGACGGCGGGGTGGTGGCCGCCCATGCCGGATCCACCCCGAGCGGCGTCACGACGATCCGATCGCGGTCGGTCTTGTAAACCTCAATGAGGTCGTCGGCCGCGGCACGCGACGGCGTCACGATGACCCGCGCCCGATCGAGCGCCCTCGGCACCAACCTCTGGTAGGCCAGCGATGTGCGGTCGACAGTGTCGGCGTGCAAGACGAACCCGAGATCGTGGATCGTGACGACGCCGGCCGCGTGGCGGGTTGGTGGTAGCACGAAATTTGTGGCGTGGAACACATCGACCGCACCGCTGAACATTTCTACCGGTGGCACGCTTCCGCGACTCCAGGCGGCCCGAAGGAGGCGCGCCGGTGCGCGCCTTGAGTGCACTCGGTATTCGGGTTGGCCAGTCTCGGTCAGCTCGCCCGATTCGCAGATGTCGAGTTGCATCCCGCGCAGTTCGGACTGGCCGCGCCAGGTGAAGGCGGTCAGGACGACCTCGAGGTCGGGGTCCTTGGCAAGGGCGGCGGCCAGGTGCGCGACGTAATGGCCGATGCCGGTGCGGGTGCCGAGCAACGGGGTGGCGTCTAGCGCGACTCGCACCCGGGCATGTTCGCACAGTCGCGGCGACCCGGCTGATGCGCGGGGTTGACGTAACATGGGGCGTCGCCGAACGCCGGCGCCGCTCAGGGGTGTTGTAGTCCAGCGCTCGCAAGAACGCGCGCTCGACTTCAACGGTCGGGCGAGGCGGCCCCTATCTACCGGGAAGTGAGTCACCTGCCGTGACCCAGATGGCGGAGATGTGGCGCTATCGCGGGCTGATCGGCAACTTCGCCAGTCGCGAACTGAAGTCGAAGTACAAGCACAGCGTGCTCGGCTGGACCTGGTCGCTCATCAATCCCGCCGCCACTCTGGCTGTCTACACACTGGTGTTTTCCACCATCTTCCGTGCCACGCCGCCAAAGGCGCATAACGGCATGACGACCTACGTCATCTACCTCTTCATCGCGCTCGTTGCGTGGAACTTCTTTAGCAATGTCGTGAACGGCAGCATGGCGGCGCTTATCGGCGCAGGGCCGCTGCTGAAGAAGATCTACTTCCCGCCGTACGCGCCAGTTCTAGGCAACTCGTTCTCGGCGCTGGTGCAGACGTTCATCGAGGCGGCTGTCTTGCTCGTCGTCCTGTTCGGTGTTGGCAACCCGTCGTGGTCGATGTTGCTGACGCCGATCATCTTGTTACTCCTGCTCGTGTTCGCCTCCGGTATTGGGCTGATGTTCGCGCTCTTCAATGTGTACTACCGCGACGTCAGCTATCTCGTCACCATCGTCATGCAACTGCTGTTCTACTCGACGCCGGTCATCTGGGCTCCCGCTCAGTTGTTGGTAAGGAAGCACGGGCACTTCGCGATTGAGGTCCTCTCGAAGAGTCCGATGTACCAGTACGTCGAGGGCTTCCGCGATGCCCTTTGGACGGGCACGATGCCGGGGCTATCTCGATGGTTGTGGATGGTGTTGTCAGCTGTCGTCAGCATCACCGTCGGGCTGTTCGTCTTTAACCGTGGTGCCCGCGACGTCGGCGAGGAACTGTGAGCACGCCGCCCTCCGACGGTCGGCCGCCCGCGGTCGTCGTCGACCACGTCACCAAGCAGTTCAAGCTCTACAAGGACCGACGCACCAGTTTGAAAGAGCGGTTCACCAAGCGTCGCCCGAGCCGCTTCGACATGTTCACTGCACTCGACGACATCAACCTGAACGTGCCCGCCGGCAGCACCTACGGCCTGATCGGCTCAAACGGTTCGGGTAAGTCGACGCTGCTGAAATTGATGGCCAACATCCACCGGCCGACAAGAGGCACCATCACGCACGCCGGCCGGATCTCGGCGCTGCTCGAACTCGGGGCCGGCTTCCACCCCGAACTCTCCGGTCGCGACAACGTCTACCTGAACGGCTCGATCCTCGGTATGACCCGCAAGCAGGTCGACGCCGCTATGGATGCGATCATCGACTTCAGCGGCATCGAGGAGTTCATCGATACCCCGGTGAAGGTCTACTCGAGCGGCATGTACGTGCGACTCGGATTCTCGATCGCCGTCAATCTCGACCCCGAGATCCTCATCATCGACGAGATCATCGCCGTCGGCGACGAGGAGTTCCAGCGGCGTTGCTTCGACTACCTGTACGAGCTTCGCAAGCGCGGAGTCACGATCATCTTCGTGTCACACAGCCTGCCGCTCGTGCAGACGTTGTGCGACCGCGCCGCCTGGATCGAGAAGGGTGTCCTGCGCGCCGAGGGCTCTGCGCTTGAGGTGGTTGACGAGTACATCGCGACTGTCAACAAAGCCGAGCGAGTACGGCTGCACTCCGAGGGCCACGGGCGGGCCGACGGAGATCTCGAACGGCGCGGTGGCGGCGAGGCCACCGTCACCGCTGTCACGTTCATCGGCTCCGACGGTGAACCGACGTTGGCGGCCACGGCTGGCGAGCGGCTCACGCTTCGTATCGCCTACCAGGCCAGCACGCCGATCGACGACGCCGTGTTCGGGTTGGCGTTCCACACCGAATCGGGCGTTCTGGTCAGCGGCCCCAACTCGGAGTTCGGCGGCATTCACAGCGGCCGGATCTATGGCGGCGGTCACATCGACTACACCGTCGATTCGCTGGCACTGACCCCGGCCACATACCTTGTTTCAGCGGCGATTACTGACATCACCTTGTTGCACGTGTTCGACTATCGCGACCGGGCCTTTACCCTCGCCGTCCAGCCGGGTAAGTCGCCCGACCGCAACGGCGTGGTGACCCTCGACGGGCACTGGGCGCCGCCGATCTCAGGAACCGGAACGGAGTTCTCGCAGTGAGAGTCAATCTCGGGTGTGGCCAGGCCTACATGGAGGGCTGGACCAACGTCGACGCCAGCCCGGACGTCAAGGCTGACATCCATCTTGACGCCGCGGAGTTCGTGCGCCAGTACGGCGACCAGGTCGACGAGGTCTACATGGGCCACGTTTTCGAGCACCTGATGCCGGGCTATGCGTCGTCGTTGCTGCGTCTACTCAACGAGCGGTTGCGTCCCGGTGCCGTCATTTCGGTGGTTACTCCTGACATGCGGGCGATCTTCGAGGCCTATCTCGCTGGTGAGATCGACAACGACAAGCTCAACGCGTCGTTCATCTACTCCTACGTGCAGCCGTCGCATCACGTGTGGTGCTACGACGAGGCAACGTTGCTCGAGCTGTTTCGCCGCGCGGGTCTGGCCGATGCCGAGCCGATCGCCGACGTCGCCACCTACCCGCCGGTGTTTCACAAGGAGGGGCCTGAATCGCAGTGGCAGTGCGGGGTCCGCGCACTTGCTGCCGGCCACGAGGTCTCACCGATCGACGTCGCCGTCAATCAGCTCGACGGAGTCGATCGCTCTGGATACATCACGAGCAATGTCGAGGCCGTGACGCCAGATCACGAGCTGCTCAACCGGGTCGAGGGACTGCGCGACGCGCTGATCCGCGAATACAAGCGCCGGCAGGCCCTCGAAGCCAGAGTCGCGGGTCTGCTCGGACCAACTGACACCCAGACCGACACCCCGGTCACGCCAGCTCAGCCCGCCCCGGTGCCGGTCTCGACGGTTGGCGGGCGACGCTTCGAACCCAAGCCCGCGACGATCGCGCAGCCGGCAAGTGAGGTGTCGTCGGCACCTCGGCTTCTGAGCGCAGCCGGCGCGAAAGAGCGCGCGTTCGACGTGGTCAAGCGCACGCTCCCGGCCGGATCCAAGTCGCGCAACATCGTGCGAGGCGGCCTGCTCGCCTATCGCGAGAGCCGTCGGGTTTCTCGCGACGTCCGAGCATTGCTCGCCGAAAGCGGCGTCGTCGAACCCCACGAGCCGACGTACCACGGGTGGTACCGGCGCAACCGCGCAACACCTGCGGAGTTGAAGGCCCAACGCGACGCGTCACTCGCGGCATCGCATCCGCTCCGCGTTCTCGTTGTCGTCTTCACCGGACCAGAGGAGAACGGCAACGCCACCGCGACAGTCGAGAGCGTGCGTCGGCAGTCGTGGCAACACTGGCAAGTCGAGGTGTGTGCCGACGCCGGGCACGCACCCAACATTAGTGGCGACAACGTCCGCGTCCGTGAAGGCGACACTCGCGTCACGGCCGCCCACTACGCGATCGCCGAATCCGACGCCGATTTCGTGATCCTGCTCGACGCCGGCGACCGGCTGGTCAGGGATTGCCTGTACCAGGTCGCTCGCGCAGCGTGGCAGGACCCGCTGGTCGACCTTGTGACATGGGACGACGACCTGCTGGGCCGTGATGGCCGCCGCCACGACCCGCGATTCCGGCCGTCGTGGTCACCCGAGACGATGCTCGGCGCGGGCTACCTCGGACAGTCCTTCGCGATTCGGCGTCGCCGGGCGATGTTCGCCGGCAACCTGCGTAACACCTACGGCGGCGCAACCCGCTGGGACCTCCTCTTGCGCTCCGATCTCGACGCCGAGCGCGTTGTCCGCGTGCCGCGCGTCTTGGCGCACCTGCGGCAGCGGCGGCAGGGCCTCAACGCCGACGGTGTCCGCGTCGTGCAAGAAGCACTCGAGAGCCGTGGCATTCCCGCCCTAGCCGAACTAGCCGAGCATTCCGTGCGGCTGCGCTGGCAACTCGAGAGCTGGCCGCACGTCACGATCGTGATTCCGACCCGGCACAACCGGCCGCTCCTGTCGAAGGTGCTGCCTGGTCTCGTAGCGACCGACTACCCGTCGTTCGACGTCCGCATCATCGACAACGGCGGCCAGTCCGAGGCCAACGACGCCTGGTACGCAGAGCATTCCGCAGGAATCGATCTGTTCGTTCAGTGGTGGACAGAGACTCCGTTCAACTACTCGCGGGTGAACAACGTCGCCGCGGCCGGTGCGCGCGGTGAGGTACTCGTCTTCCTCAACGACGACATCGAGTTGCCCGACCCGTCGTGGTTGCGCGAGATCGTTGGCTGGGCGTCGCGGCCAGAGATCGGTATCGCCGGGCTGCAACTCACGCGCGCCGACGGTTTGATCCAGCACGCCGGCGTGATCCTTGGCATGGGCGGCTTCGCCGACCATGTCTTCCAAGGCATGGAGCCGGGCGCCGATTCGTTGATGGGCCCGACTGACTGGTACCGAAACGTGCTCTCAGTGACGGGTGCGTGCCTGGCGATCCGGCGGGAAACGTTCGACCGCGTCGGCGGTTTCGACGAGCGATTCATCCTGTGCGGCAGTGATGTCGCCATCGGCCTCGACACCACGCAGCTCGGGCTGCGCAACGTCTGCTCGCCATTCGGCGGTGTGCGACACCTCGAATCGGCTACCCGGGGCTCGGCGATCCCGACCGAGGATTTCTTCGCCAGCTATTGGCGATACAACCCGTGGCTGTTCGGCACCGGCGATCCGTACTTCTCACCGAACCTGTCGCTCTCGAGCCGCAAGCCCAAGTTGCGTGGTCTCCAAGAGCCGACTCCTGCGAGCAGATTGGCTGGCCCGCTGGGGCGCGATTTTCAGGTGTTCCGGCAGCGCAGTGACGCGGCCGAGTCGACGATGCTCGCGGACACGTGCCGGGTCAGCGACGTCGACGTCGCTGCGATCGCGAACCTGCACGCGACCAACGTCGCACACCTCGACGTCAAGACGATCAACTGGTTCATCCCCGACATCGACTCGCCGTTCTACGGCGGCATCAACACCGCGCTCCGGCTCGCCGACTACTTGCACCGCAACCACGGCGTGCAGAACCGCTTTGTGGTGTGGGGGAATGGTCCTGACTTCTTCGTGCGGTCGGCGAT
>DASRZB010000077.1:0-3697 GCA_035653855.1 Acidothermaceae bacterium
AAGGCGGCGCTGCTGGGGTATGTGGCGAACAAGGTAATGGACGATTCGGGCTCAAATCCCGAGCGGAATCCGGGCCGCTTGCCATGTCCCGAATACTCGTCCTGCCAAAGCGCGTCGGGATCCTGCACCCCACCCCCCAGCGTCAATGACGGTGTTGCCGCGGCAGCCTGCCCTCCCCCTGCGGTTGGTCGACTGCCGTGGCGCACCCTCGGTCTTGACAAGTTAACCGATGCGTCCGGGCAACCACTGTGGTATGTCGTCTCACCTGGCTGGGCGCTGCAATCAACCGGCTCAACTCTGCAGATCAACTTTAACACCTCGGGGCAGCTCTCCGTCGACAATCAGTCAAACGCCGCCGTTGGGTTGATCGTCGCGCCAGGGCCGCCAATTCAGATGCCGGCGTCCACCACAGGCAACTGCCCGGCGCGGACTCAATCAGGCGCGGTCAGCCCGCCCGACTATCGCGACTATCTTGAGTGCCCGAACGCGGCGTCTCCCGTCGGCGTTGATGGGTTCGCCACCACCGGCGTTGCCGGCGCGTTCAACGACCAGGTGGTTCAAGTCACGGCGGCCGACGTCATGCGGGTGATCGAAGGTCCGATCGCGCAACGCATCCAGGCCCAGATCGTTCCGGCGATCAACAACGTGTACTTCACAGATACGGCGACCGGTAAGTACTGGGGAAATGCGCGGCCGCTCTATCCGTTCGCCGCACCCTTCAATAACCCGACCCCAGAACGTGATCTCCTCCTGCCCCCTCCCCCCAACGACGGGAGCATTGACAACTACGAAGGCGTGCTGCCGCTTGCCCCGGACGCGTCCAGCGAGGTGGGGTGGCTAACAAGCGGATCCTTCTTCCCCAGTTGCGCGATCGGAGGTGGCGCTAATTGCGGCTTGAGCGTTATGCCGTCTTCAACGACGATTTCGTACAGCGTCGTGGGAGTCGGGTCTCCACCTCCGACCTTGACGATTTGGGCGTACGCATCGGCGGTCGGCACGGGATTTCGCCAGCCGCCCGGGATCCTGGCGAATGTCTCCGATCCGGGATACACCTCTCGCTCGATCGAAAATACACTGCGCCCCGACGGCAAAGCGATGGTCGTCTACCAAGGCACCCCGCCCCTTGGAAATTCGACCGTGACGCTAACCATCAACGCCGCGGACGACCCGATCACTGATTGGAGCAACGCGACGACCGGCTGGTTCATCCGCAACCAGTGGTACAAGTTCACCTACTATGCGGTTTCCGGCCGGTACACTCCGGGCGGCAACCAAACGTGCACCGGCGGGCCCGCCTCGAGGCCCTGCTTGACGATCAACGTTGACGGCGTGCCGAACAACAACATCCACGCGCTGCTGGTGTTCGCGGGGCGGTTCCTTACCGGTGTCAATGCGCCGGGGCGGCCGTCGGGCCAGCTCGCGAGCTACTTTGAAAACGCAAACAAGACCCCCCCGAATAACTGGGTGTTCGAGACGCACTCGGCGGTTACGAGCAGTTTCAACGACCGGGCGTTTGCGATCGCCCCGTGAACGTGCCATCTGCCCGTCTGCGCACCGCCGGCTTCTCGCTCATCGAGATGGCGCTAGTGCTCGCTATCATCGGCTTTGTCCTCGGCGGGATGATGCTGACGCTCTCGGCGCAAGTCACCCAGCACAACATCGACGAGACGCAGAACCGCCTGAAGCAGGCGCGCGACGCGCTGCTCGGCTTCGCCATCGCCAACGGGCGACTGCCGTGCCCGGCGTCGGCACCGCCACCGGCGTCGCCGAGCAGCAACGGAATGGAGTCAGTTTCAGGAGGCACGTGCACCAACTTTTACAATGGCTTTCTTCCGGCCGTGACGCTCGGCCTTCAGCCCGTCAACAGCGCCGGCTACGCGGTCGATGCTTGGGGGAACCCTATTCGGTATGCGGTGGTACAAAAGGTGGCGGGCTGCGTTAACTCCACGACGGGGGCGCCCGAAACTCCGACGATCTCCCCATTTATTGCAACTTCCCCGAATCCCACACTCAAGACGTACGGCGTTTCGTGCCAGCCGAACGACTTGGTGATATGCCAAGGCGGCCCATACGACGGGTACATCACTGCCTCAAGCTGTGGTACGCCGCCGGCCCCTGCAACCGACTCAGTAACCAACCAGAATACGGTGGTCGCGATCGTGTTTTCTACCGGCAAAGACTACGCCGCGATGACCAGCGGCAATACGGACGAGCAAATAAATCTCAAACTCGCACCGTACGGAAGCTACTCGACGTTCATCAGCCACCCGCCCGCCCCCACCGGCTCCTCGGGCGGCGAATTCGACGACCAGTTCGAATGGATCCCCATCGGCCTGTTGTACGGGCGCATGACCGCCGCCGGCGTTCTGCCATGAAGGCCTAGTGTGCCGTCCCGCTGATTCGTGCGCAAAGTCGTTGGAGCTTCGCGAGGATGGAATCGGCGGTGGCGGTCCAGATGAAGGGTCGACAGGACTGGTTGTATTTCGACACGAAATGATCGATCTTGCCAATCAGCTCTCGCACGGAGCGAAACGAGCCGCGCCGGATCGCCTTGTCGGTAATGAGCGCGAAGAAGCGCTCGACGAGGTTCAGCCAGGACGAGTACGTCGGCACAAAGTGCACGTGCCAGCCCGGCCGTGCGGCCAGCCATGCCTTGACTCGCGGGTGCTTGTGCGTGCCGTAGTTGTCCAAGATCAGATGCACCTCCAGGTTCCTGGGCACAGCCTGCTCGATGTGGCGCAGGAACGACAGGAACTCCTGATGGCGGTGGCGCTGTTTGCACTGCGAGAGCACCGAGCCGTCGAGGACGTTAAGCGCGGCAAACAGGGTGGTGGTGCCATGGCGCTCGTAGTCATGCGTGAGGCCCTCCACGTAGCCAAAGCCCAGCGGCAGCATCGGTTGGGTGCGTTCCAAGGCCTGGACTTGGCTCTTCTCATCGACCGAGAGCACGATCGCGTTCTCGGGCGGGCTCAGGTACAGCCCCACTACGTCGCGCAGCTTCTCCAGGAAAAACGGGTCGTTGGACAGTTTGAAACTCTCGCTGCGGTGCGGCTGCAGGCTGAAGGTCTGCAGCAGCCGGTGCACGCTCGTCTTCGAGATCCCCGTCTCGGCCGCAAGCCCGCGTACGCTCCAGTGCGTCGAACCGTCCGAGGGCGTTGCGTGAAGCGTCTTGTTCAGAAGCTCGGCAATCGCCTCGTCCTCGATCGAGCGCGGCTTGCCCGGGCGCAATTCATCGTGCAGTCCTGTAATGCGTCGCTCGATGAAACGGCGACGCCACTTGCCCACCGTCGCGTGATGCGTATGAAGCTGCTTGGCGACACGTCGGTTGTTCGACTCGCGCTCACAGCCCAGCACGATCTTCGCGCGCAGCACCAGCGCCGCGGGCATGCTACGCGAGCGTGCCATCGACATCAGCTGGTCTCGCTCCTCGACTATGATCACAAGTTGCGCCTTGGGGCGTCCGATTCGCATCGCGATATCTCCATCGGGAAGATACCTCGATACCAAGCACTATGTGTGCCACGTATTAACGGGACAGGACACTAGCGGCAGGACGCAGATGGTCGCGCTGAAAACCCTCTATCGCCGCCTGCGCACGGCCGGCATCGAGCCGACCGACTCCGAGGAGCTCAAGCTCAAGAAGCAGGTGCTGCTGTTCGCCTGCGGCCTGATGATCGCGGGCTCGGCGATCTGGCTC
>DASRZB010000078.1:0-3164 GCA_035653855.1 Acidothermaceae bacterium
CCCGGTAGAAGAGACACACTCCGAGTCGTTCCTCGAGTTGCTTGACCTGGTGGCTGATCGCCGATGGACTGACGCTCAGCTCGAGCGCTGCCTTAGTGAAGTTACCGTGCCGAGCAGCGACCTCGAAGGCCCTCAGCGCGGCAAAAGGGGGTAGTCGTCGATTCATGCGGTCGCTCCGGCCGACGTTGCGGGATTGCCGCCGGGCCCATCGACGATGCGAATTTAGCACATCGCGACGCGGGCTCCAATCCAGCTCGAACTGCGCATCTGGCCGAGCGGGCGGTGACTGAACCAAACGATCACCGCCGATCAGGAGATCGCATTTTCAATGCGGCAACCGTACTCTATCGCGGACTCGGTGAGCCATTCCCAGACAGTCAAGGCGAAGCTACGCGCGACATAGAGATCGAAGCTCGGTGCTTCATCGACCGCATGGATGAGCGCCCCGACATGACCCAGAAGGCTTTGCGCGCAGCTGTCTACCGGAAAGGCACGTGAATGAAAATCGACACCGCATCCTTTGGCGAGAAGATTGCGACTGCTGCATCCGGCAATCCGAAACACCGTCCGACCATGGCCGAGATCGATCAGCGTCGCCGGCGTGCTTGTGAGTGCCTCCTTCAAGCGCGCGCCGAGCTCGCGCCCAGGCCGTTCGGTTTCGACAACGAGCCAACGATCCGGCCCGACCCACAGGACCGTCACACCGTCTTTCTGTGCGGCGTGGTTCGGCTTCGAAGGCACCGTAAGATCGAGCGCCGCGGCTATTCCGGCCAGAACTGCCACCGCTGCACCGCTCCAGGCTGTCACCTGGACCATCGCGAGCGGCCGGCGTTCGGCAATGATGATGCCCGCACGGTCGCCTCGTGCCGTACTCAGATCGCCGCGCTGGTAGGTTTCAGCGAGGGCCGTGAGACGTTCAGCCATGAAGACGCTCTCCCTTGGGATCGTAAAAGACCGGATCCGTCACACGCACCGGAGTCGATTGGTTGGCGAGCGGAAAGTGCGCGTGCACGATTTCACCTTTGCGGGTCAAACCGCCTTCGAGAAGTCCGAGGCCGATCGGATGTCCGAGGGTTGGGCTGTCGGCGACCGAGGTGATGCGCCCGATCATCGGACCCGCCAACGAGGTGCGCGAACCGGCGAGGATCTGCGAGCCCCCGCGCAGCGGCGTAGTGCCATCGAGCGGAACGAAACCAACGAGACAGTGGCGCTTCGGATCGGCAAGCCCCAGTCGGCCCAGCGAGCGACGACCGATGAAGTCTTTCTGGGTGCTTACCATTCGACCAAGGCCAACGTCTGCGGCGGTTGTGTTGCCGTCGAGTTCGCCACTCGCGACGTGCCCCTTCTCGATGCGCATGATGCCCATCGCCTCCGTGCCATAGGCGGTGATACCGATCCCCCGACCCGCTTCGATGATGACTTCCCAGGTCTTTCGTCCATAGTCGGCCGGCACGTTGATCTCATAAGAGCGTTCACCGGAAAAGCTGATACGGAAAATGCGCGCCGGAGCACCGGCAATGCGTCCGGTTGAGACGCCCATATAGGGCAGCACGGAATCGCTCACATCGCCATCCTCGAGGACGCGCTCTAGGACTGCGCAACTATTTGGTCCGGCGAGCGCCATCGCTGCCCATTGCTCGGTCACCGAAGTCGCGTGGACGCGCAGTTCCGGCCACACCACTTGAAGCAGAAACTCGATATGTTGCATGACCTTGACGGCGTTCGCCGTGGTCGTCGTCGTGAGGAAGCGCTGCTCGGCAACGCGCGAGGTGGTGCCGTCGTCCATGACCATGCCGTCCTCGCGCAGCATCAGGCCGTAGCGCGCGCGGCCTACGGTGAGCGACTTGAAATTATTGCTGTAGACACGATCGAGGAACTCGGCGGCATCGGGACCCTGAATGTCGATTTTACCGAGTGTCGAGACGTCGACGAGGCCGACGTTGTTGCGCGTCGCCAATGTCTCGCGGACGATCGCCTCACGCAGACTCTCCCCCGGACGCGGATAGCTACTCGGGCGAAGCCACAATCCAGCTCCGACCCAGGCGGCGCCCGCCGCCTCGTGCCAATCGTGCATTGGCGTGCGACGGGTCGGCTCGAAATGGAGTCCGACATCGCGGCCGGCGAACGTGCCCAGCGTCACCGGCGTGTAGGGCGGCCGGAAGGTCGTTGTGCCGACTGCCGGGATTGCCTCGCCGCGCAGCTCGGCAAGCAACCCGAGTCCATTGACGTTGCTCGTCTTGCCTTGGTCGGTGCCCATGCCGAGGGTCGTATAGCGCTTTAGATGTTCGACAGAGCAATATCCTTCGCGCGCCGCGAGGCTGATATCCGCCACCGTCACATCGTTCTGAAGGTCGACGAAGCGTTTCCCGCGTACCGACGAGGGGACTGACCACAGCGGCTGCAGATCGCCTGTCGTCTCGCGCGGCCAATCCGGCGTCGGTGATGCTACACCAGCGCCGAAGCCCGCCGCCTGCGCAGCCTCGGCGCCGGTGCGTGCACCGTCTGCGAGGCAATCGACGTTGTGGAAATGTCCAGCAGCGGCACCGGCGGACCGCTCCGCTTGCTTCGACTTTCCTGGGACGAAGGTGGCAAGTGTCTCGCTCCACTCAGCGCGCCCGCCCGATTGCGCGTGTAGATGCAGCGTCGGACTCCAACCGCCGGAGACGCAGAGCAGATCGCAATCGAGTTCACGAGCCGCGCGGCTCCCAGATTTACCGATCGGCACGATGTCGATGCCAGTCACTTGCGTCCTGCCGTGTGCTGCGGCGACGGCGTGACCGAAATAGCACGCGATCCCAGCCGCGAGTGCTCGCAGAGGCAGCGTTCCGACACTTCCAGAGCGTGGATCGATGATGGCGACGATCTGCGCGCCGGCGCGCTGCAAATCGAGCGCTGTCGCGTAAGCTGAGTCATTGTTGGTGAAAATGACGGCCCTTGTGCCGGGGCAAACGGCATATTGATTGACATAGGCGCGTACCGCGCCGGCAAGCATGATGTTTGGCCGGTCGTTATTCGCGAAAACCAGCGGCCGTTCGATGGAGCCTGTCGCCAGCACCACCTGCCGCGCACGGATCAGCCACATCGCCTGCCGAACGCCGTGCGCCGACGGCTCAGGCAGGTGGTCGGCGACCCGCTCGACAATCGCGACGAGGTTATGGTCGTAG
>DASRZB010000079.1:0-2216 GCA_035653855.1 Acidothermaceae bacterium
GACCGGCGCACCAAACTGCTCGGCCTCGACAGCGCCCAGAAGCTGGAAATGAGGGCAGAGGTGGTGAGCCTCGATGCTATTGACGCCGCCATCGCCGACCTACGCGCCCAACTCGACGCGCTGCCCGACCCCGACCGAGGCGACCTACCAGAGTAAGCGCGAAGAGTACCTGGACCTCAGCGCCGAACTGGCTGAGCGCCGCACCCTACTGCGCTTCCCCACCCCTGGCAGCCTTGCCGCAGCCATCAGCCCGGGGACCATCCAGACGCCGGCCCTCGATGTCGTCGACGGCGCTGTCGCCTGGGCCTTCCGAACGCCTGACGCCCGGCTCGCCATCTCGCTGCCGCCCCAGGAAGGCAAAAGCGAGCGCGTAACCAAGATCGGCTCACTGTGGGCACTGGCCCGCAGCCCGGGCCTGCGGATCGGCATCGCCTCCTACTCCCAGTCGCTCGCCGAAGGCTTCGGCCGCGAGGTGCGCAACTGGATCGCCAGCAACAACGGCGACGAGGGGTCGCTTGACCTGAAGTTGCGCATCGCGCGCGACAACGGATCAGCGCGCCGCTGGCAACTCGACGGCCGGCGCGGCGGCATCACCTGCGTCGGCATCGGCTCGGGACTGACCGGGCGCCCCCTCGACGCCCTCATCATCGACGACCCGTTCGCAGACAGGGAACAGGCCGCGTCCGCCTACTACCGCAACCGCGTCTGGGACTGGTGGCAGGCCGTCGGCTCGACCCGCCTGGCCCCCGGCGCGCCCGTCATCGTCATCCTCACCCGTTGGCACCAAGACGATATTGTCGGGCGCCTGCTCGCGGCAGAAGACGGTAAGCGCTGGCGCGTCATCAACATTCCGGCCCTGGCCGACCACGACCCTGCGAAGGGGCAGAGCGACGCTCTCGGCCGCGAACCGGGCCAGTGGCTCCAGTCGGCCCGCGGCCGCACGGTCGCCGAGTGGGAAGCGATCCGGATCCAGGTCGGCTCTCGTGTTTTCGCCGCCCTCTACCAGGGGCGCCCGTCGCCGGATACCGGCAACGTGTGGAAGCGCGGATGGTGGCGCCGCTACTCGGTGCCGGTGTGGTCGCAGCACCCCACCACCCCCGGGGCGTTCTGGGTCGACGGGTTCGACGAACTGATCATGTCGTGGGACATGGCTTTCAAAGGCCACGACGCCAAGTCCAGTGACTTCGTCGTCGGTCAAGTGTGGATGCGCCGCGGCGCCAACGTCTACCTGCTCGATCAGGTCCGCAAGCGCCTGACCTTC
Source organism: Acidothermaceae bacterium (assembly GCA_035653855.1). GTDB lineage: Bacteria > Actinomycetota > Actinomycetes > Acidothermales > Acidothermaceae > PALSA-607. Next base: position 1,262 of record DASRZB010000079.1, read on the forward strand.
ACCGAGACACTCACGGCGTTCCGGGCGATGTGCGACCGCTGGCCGCAGGCCGCAGGGAAGCTCGTCGAGGACAAGGCGAACGGCACTGCGGTCATCGACACACTGCGCAAGAAGATCCCCGGCCTGATCGCCGTCTCACCGACCGAGTCGAAGTACTCCCGGGCCAACGCCGTCGCCCCGGTCATCGAGGCCGGGAATGTGCTTCTACCCGAGGGCGAGATCGCCTTGTTCGACACCGAGGAGTTCATCGACGAGGCCGCGGACTTCCCGAACTCGGCGAACGACGACCAGGTGGACGCGGCCAGCCAGGCCCTCGCGCGGCTACTGCTAGACGGCGGCGGCGCGCAGGCGTGGATCGCGTGGGCCAAGCGCAAAGCCGAGTCCGTCGGCCAGAAGCCGGCCGACGCCAGCCCGCAACCGGACCCGGGTGGTGACCCGACCCCCACTGCCGAACCCGACGACGGCCGCACTCCCCTGCAACGGGCCCGCGACGCAGCCCACCAGGCCCGGCAGCACTAAAGGGGGACTACCCCGATGGCTGTGCGCGACCGCGTCTCCTCCAGCCTGATGCGCCTGTCGAAGGTGTTCGGGACCAGCGTGCCGCTGGAGATCGAGGCCGCCGAGCATGCCGCAGGCATGGACTCGTCCACCCCGTTCAGCCCCGGTGGACCGCTCAGCCCGTATGACGGGTACTCGCGTACCCCGCGCGGTTTCGACTTCACCCCGCAGCGCAACATCGCGGCGCGCCCGCGCAGCACCGAACGCGTCTCGTTCGAGACGCTGCGCGGCCTGATCGAGGCGTACGACATAGCGCAGATCTGCTTGTACCATCGCATTGATTCAATCAGGTCGCTCGAATGGTCCCTGGTGGCCGCAGACGGCTACACCGGGGACGTCACCGACGCCGTCGCCCTCGGCATGGCCGCGCTGAAAAAGCCGGACGGCGACAACCCGT
>DASRZB010000080.1:0-4147 GCA_035653855.1 Acidothermaceae bacterium
TCAGGCACGGTGTACACCGGCGGGGTGTAAGGAGGAACGCCGTTCTCCGGCTTCGCATAAGGAAACGGACCGAGGTACGGGTCGGCTCCGTAGCGCGGAGACGCCGGCGCCCTGGAGTCAGGTGCCGCCGCATCGGTTGCCACCGAATCCGACCGCGCAGGCTCGGTTGAACCCGCAGCCGAATCACGAGCAGGCGGCAGCTCGGGGGGCTCCTGCAGTTGATCGCTCGGAGATGCCCACCAGGGACGCTGCTGCCCGCCGTCCTCAGTCATGTGCTGACGATCCCCAGTTCTGCTGAAGGATTCCTGAATGCTCTACGCGTTCCGCCCCGTGCCGGCCTGGAAGATCGAGGATCATCAGCGCCCCACCGGCAGGCGCACGTCCTGCGGACACGCTACCGCCATGCCGTTGCGCTGCCTGGCGAACGATCGCCAACCCGAGCCCTGAACCGGGCATGCCACGGGCGTCGGTAGACCTGTAGAAGCGATCGAAGACGTGCGGCAGGTCGTCGTCGGCGATGCCTGGTCCTGAGTCAGCCACCTTCAACCTTCCGTTGTCGAGGCTGACCATCACATCGCCCCCTGGCGGGCTCCACTTGACGGCATTGTCGAGCAGGTTCATCACGGCTCGCTCCAACGCGGTCGCCTCACCCATCACGAGCCAACCGTGCAGATCAACCGTGAAGGCGATTCCGGGCGCGCGCCGCCGAACCCGTTCTATTGCTCGTTCGACGATCACGGCGAGATCGAGCTCCTCCGCGTTCGCCGCGGGCCGGTCGTCACGGGCAAGTTCGACGAGGTCGGCAACGAGCCCCGACAACTCCTCAACCTGAGCCCGGACGTCGACAAGCAGCGCCTCTCGGTCGGCGACCGCGAGACCCCGATCTCCAGCAGCGTTGCTCTGGGCCAGCAGGTCGAGATTGGTGCGGAGGCTGGTCAGCGGCGTACGCAACTCGTGTCCCGCGTCGGCGACCAGTTGTCGTTGCAGTGCTCGCGACGTGGCGACCGCGGACAGCATCTCGTTGAAGCTGCTGGCCAATCGGCCGAGTTCGTCCGCACTCTCGACCTCGATGGGGGTGAGGTCGCCGGTGCGTCCGACCCGTTCGGCAGCCTGGGTCAGTCGTTCAACCGGCCGCAATCCCGCGCGGGCAACGAGGAGCCCGGCGACCGCCGCGATGATGATCCCGCCGACACCGACGAACAGCAGGACCAGACCGAGATCGTTCAAGGTGGTCTGGGTGTCCTTTGTCGAACTGGCGAGCACAAGGGCGACATCGGAGCTGACCGGCACGGCCACGACGCGGTAGCGGACGCCACTCATATTCAGGGTGCGAAGAGATTCGCTGGAAAAGCCACGGGCAACCGCAAGCTCGGGCCCCGACTGCACCAGCTTGGTCAGACCAGGCGTTGTGCATTCCGCATCGCCCGCATTGCTGACCAGACACAAGTCAACTTCTGATGCCAGCAACGACAACGACGGCTGGGTCTGCAGTGTCTCGGGAAGTTGCTGTTGGAGCGCCGCAACCTTCTGCGCCCGTGACACCAGTGAGCTGTCGAGCTCGTGGAACAGTTCCATGCGCATCGTGAAATAGGCAGCCAATGACACCGCCGCGACGGCGAATCCGGCAGTGATCGCTGCAAGTAGCGAGACCCTGGCCCGCAGCGTCAGGCCGCCCGGAGCGCTGACCTCGTCGACGGTCACATACGTCGCGTCGGTCACGTGGGCAGCTCGCGAAGCGAATAGCCGACGCCGCGCACCGTGTGGATCAGCCGGGGCTCGCCGTCGGTTTCGAGCTTGCGACGCAAGTAGCCGACGTAAACCTCGAGCGAGTTCGCGGTGGTCGGGAAGTCGTAACCCCAGACCTCGTCGAGAATCTGGTTGCGTTCGAGCACTTGCCGCGGGTGCCGCATGAGCAACTCGAGCAGGTGGAATTCGGTGCGGGTCAGCGAGATGGGCCGGGTGCCGCGCCAAACTTCGCGGGTGCCGAGATCGAGCACCAGGTCGGAAAACTTCAGCTGCTGCGCGGCGTCCGGCCCGGCAAGGGTGCGCCGCAACAACGCCCGCAGACGCGCGAGCAACTCGTCGAGGGCGAACGGCTTGACCATGTAGTCGTCAGCACCCGCGTCGAGGCCTCCGACGCGGTCGGCGACTGCCTCACGTGCAGTGAGCATGAGAACGGGCAAGTCCTCCCCTGCGGCACGCAACCGGCGACAGGTCTCGAGTCCGTCGAGGCCGGGCATCATCACGTCAAGGACGACAGCATCCGGCCGGCGCAAGGCGATGGAGGACAGCGCACGCTGCCCGTCCTCGGCCAGCTCGACGTCGTAGCCGTTGAAGATCAGCGATCGGCGAAGCGACTCCCGAACCCCGGGGTCGTCGTCGACAACGAGAATGCGCACGGCACAAGTGTGCCCGCGATGGCTGAATGAATGCTGAAAGCCGAGCCGGGCGTGCTCACGGCGCGGTCGCACCGCCATGAATCGCGCGCACGGCGTCGAGGTCATCGGCGTCGCTAGCCCGCTTGTCCGGGCGGTAGCGAAGGACCCGGGCGAATCGAAGCGCCACTCCCCCCGGGTAGCGCGGGCTGGTCTGGACCCCGTCGAACGCGATCTCGACAACGGCTTCCGGGGCGACGTACACCGTGTAGCCGTCGCGGTGCGTCTCGAGCCGAAGGAAGAGCTCGGTCTGCCACGCGAGCAGCTCGTCGGTCAGGCCCTTGAAAGTCTTGCCGAGCATGACGAAACCGCCGTTGCCGTCTCGAGCGCCAAGGTGCAGATTCGACAAGACACCGGCCCGTCGCCCGTGACCCCACTCGACCGCCAGGACGACGAGGTCGAGCGTGTGCCGCGGTTTGACCTTCACCCAACCGGCGCCGCGGCGGCCCGCTTCGTAGGGCGCCTGTACGGACTTCACGACCACACCCTCGTGGCCATGCGCGATCGCGTCGGCGAAGAACCGCGCCGCCTCTTCAGGATCAGCCGTGACAATACGTGGCACCCGCAGGTGCTCGGGCAGGACAGCCTCGAGCACCCGTTGCCGATCGGCCGCGGGAGCCTCGAGCAGGTCGCGCCCGTCGTGGTGAAGCACGTCGAAGACGAAGAGTGCGACGGGAACCGACGCCCGCAAGGCGCTGACGTCAAGACGGCTGCTCGTGCGCGCGGCGGTCTCCTGGAACGGTCGCGGTCGCCCGGCGTCGTCAAGCGCAATTGCCTCGCCGTCAAGAACCACATCGCGGACGGCAAGGGCACCCACCGCTTCAACGAGCTCGGGTACACGGGTCGTGATGTCGTCAAGTGTGCGGCTGAACACGCGCACCTCGTCGCCGGCGCGATGCAGCTGAACCCGGATCCCGTCGAGCTTCCATTCCAGCGCCACCGGACCGCCCTGCGAACTCTGCGCGAGAGCAGTCGCGACATCGGGTGCCGACTGGGCGAGCATCGGCAGGACTGGTCGGCCAACCTCAAGACCGATGGCGCGCAGGGCCTCGACGCCGTCGCGCAGCGCACCCGCAGCGATCGGAGGCAACGACCCGCGCAGCATGAACGCCCGCCGCACGTCGACCACCGGGACCTCGGCAGCAGCGGCGATCGCTTCGACCATGACACCGTCCTGCGCACCTTGCCGAAGCTCGCCGCCCACCAGAGCGATCAGAAGGGCGCGTTCCGGTTCGGTAGCTGCCGCAAACAGCACTGCGAGCTCGGCGCCGCGACGAGCTTGCGAACCCGGACCCGAGTCGGCGGCGATGCGGGCGAACGCGGCGTCAACGGCGGTCAACGTCAGCGTCGGATCGGACGGCGGGATGTGCTGTCCGGGAGGGTCGCGGGCGTCGCGGAGCGCCGCCCAACCAACCCCCGTGCGGCGCTGACGCAACTCCCCCGAAAGGAATGCGGCAGCTATCTCGACTTCGTCGCCTATCGGATCGCTGAGCTCACTCGCGGCCTGGCCGGCGTGCGCGGACCGCAGGCAACCGGCGACAAGGGCGATCTTGGCCGATCGTGAACGGGTCGCGGCGACCGCACCCGACACGGCGACCAATTCGGCAAGCAGCACCCATACATTCTGCCGACAGTGGCCGACAGTTACCTGCCGTCCCCGGACATGGCTGTCGTCGGTGACTGCTGCCCCCCAGCGCGGTCACCGACGACAT
>DASRZB010000081.1:0-4852 GCA_035653855.1 Acidothermaceae bacterium
CGAAGGATCTTCCCCTCGCCGGCGCGCATGAGCTTGTCGAAGATTGCGGGCACGAAGATTGGCTCCTCGAAACGGTCCTAGACGATATCGGGACGGCGGGGGCGTGCGGTCCGTCCTCCCGCCATCGTAGGCGAGGCTGCCGCCTCAGCGCGCCAAGCGCCAATGCCGGGCGCCTAGCGTCAGCACCGACACCTACGATCCGACCCATGCCCCGACCCCCCGCAGCAGCGCCGACAGTCGAATTGTCGGCCGACGAGGCCCGCCGGTTCGCGCTGGCTGCCCAGCATCTCGTCGGTTCGCCCGACCGCCGGGCCGGTGTCGCGGGGATGCTGGCGTCGCTGCGGGCGGTCCAGCTCGACACGATCTCGGTGCTGGCGCGCTCGCACGAACTGGTCGCCTACGCGCGACTCGGGGCGGTCGGGCGGACGAAGATCGACGCCGCCTATTGGAGTGGCGAGGCGTTTGAGTATTGGGCGCACGCTGCCTGTGTCATGCCGATATCGCAATGGCCTTTGTTCGCATTTCGTCGACGTCGATTTCTCCACCGCGCGAAGCATTGGAGCGAGCACTCTGCCGCCGCAGCGAAAGCTGTGCTCAAACAGGTGCGCGCCGAAGGACCGCTGACGGCCACCGACCTGGGCGGGGCCAAGAAAACCGCCGAGTGGTGGGGGTGGTCGGAAGTGAAGTCGGCCGCCGAGTTCTTGCTCGCGAGCGGGCAACTCACCTGCACCCGTCGGGTTGGCTGGCGACGCGTCTACGACCTGCCCGAACGGGCGATTCCGGCCGACGTCCTGCACGACAACCTCGACGACGACGAGTGCTTGGTCGCGCTCATCCAATTGGCGGCGACCTGTCTTGGCGTGGCGACGGGCTCCGACCTCGCCGACTACTTCCGGTTGAAGAAGCTCGACGTCGCCCGGCTACTCCCGCAGACCGGCCTCGTCCCGGTCCGCGTGCGCGGGTGGACGGCGCCGGCGTGGGCGCAGGCGAGCACGCTGGAGCACGGACTGCCGCGAGGTCGGCACCGAACAACACTGCTCTCGCCCTTCGACTCACTCGTCTGGGATCGTGCGCGTACGGCGCGGATCTTCGGTCTCGACCACCGGCTGGAGGCCTACGTGCCAAAGCCATTACGCCAGCACGGCTACTTCTCGATGCCGGCACTCGCCGGCGGCCAGTTGATCGCCCGGGTTGACCCGGCGCGGGCCAACGGCACCCTGATCGCCCGGCAGGTGACGGTCATCCCGGAGCACGCGACGGCGGCAAGACTGCCTGCGACGTCGGCGGCCATCCGCGACGCGCTCACGGAGGCCGCGTCGTGGGTGGGCTGCAGCGCGATCGCGATCGAGCGGGTCAGCCCCGAAAGCGCCGTCGATCCGCTGCGTCGCGCAGTCGCATGAAACACCGTCGTATGAGGCTTCGTGGCACGAAGCACAGTGGCACGAAGGACCGTGGCACGAAGCACCCTGGCATGAAGCACAGTGGCATGATCCCTACGTGTCACATGCGGAGGTTGCTGCAGGTGTGACCTGCCTGGCGGCTACCGCCGTCGGTGTCGGCGCGATTGTTGTGCTGCACGTGCTCCCGACTGGCCTGTCCCCCATGCGCAACGCGGTGAGCCAGTACGGGATCACCCGTTACCGGCTCGGCTACCGAGTGCAAACCATCGCGCTCGCAGTCGCGGGTGGCGCGGCAGCAGTTGGTCTCGCGGAAGCCGCGCCGGGCCGGGCCCGCGCAGTAATCGCGCTGGTCATCATCTTCGCGTTGGCCAGGCTCGTCATCAGCTGGTTCCCGATGGATGAACCGGGTGGCGAACGCACCAATCACGGGGTCATGCACGGGTTGATAGCCATCGTGACGTTTCTCGCCATCGCCATCGCCGCGGCCCGACTCGGCACAGTCGCCAAACAGGTGCCTGGCTGGACGACCTTAGCCACCGTAAGCAGTGTGATCGCGTGGCTCATGGCGGCCTCGTTGGTCGCCATGATGGTGGTCAGGCGAGGTGCGCGCGCTACGCACTCCACGCCGAACTATTTCGGCGCAATCGAGCGAGTCTTCTATCTGGCCATCGTGGCTTGGCTGGTCCTTGTCGGCGTCGGGCTCATGTAGCGCCCGGATCGCTAGGTGATCTCGAGCAGCTTCTCGCGGACCGCATAGACGACCGCTTCCATCCGCGAGTGCAGCTGCAACTTCTCCAAGATGTTGCGCACGTGGTTCTTGACCGTGTTCTCGCTGATGAAGAGCTGCTTGGCAATGTCGCGGTTGTTCAAACCCTTGGCCACCAACCGCAGCACTTCCATCTCACGGTCGGTGAGCTTGGGGGCCGGCACTTGCTGGCGGGAGTCGCCCTTCTTGATCATCGAGGCGAACTCGCTCAACAGCTTCGAGGCCATTGACGGACTGATCAACGACTGCCCGCCATGCACTGCGCGGATCGCGGCGGCGACCTCGTCGATCGAGATCTCCTTGAGCAGGTAGCCCATCGCGCCGGCTTTGATCGCGTCGTAGAGGTCGGCTTCCTCGTCGCTGATCGTGAGCATGATGATCTTCGCTGACGGGACGACGTCCTTGATCGCCGTGCAGGCCTCAATGCCGCTGCGCTTGGGCATCCGCACGTCCATCAAAACGATGTCGGGCAGTGTCTCCGCCGCTTTGGCCACGGCCTCGGCACCGTCACTTGCTTCGCCGCACAGCTCGATGTCGGGCTCCTGCGCGAGCACCATCTCCAGCCCGCGCCGGAACAGCGCGTGGTCATCGACCACCAGAACCCGGATCGGGTCGCCAGCTGCGAGCTTGCTGGTGGTACCCGTGCTCGACGGCTCCATGCCAAGCGCCCGCCCGTCGCGCGGTGGCAACTCACCGCGACTGACGAGTGGGCGTACCTCAGCCATGCCGTCGTGCCCGTCGGTCACGGAGCCTCCCCGGTAGCCTGCGCAGCTGCGATGTTGCAGGCCTCACGGGCCCAGCCCCCGCCTCACATGGTACGTAAAGGAACCTGCTCATCATCTGCGCGCCGTTGAGTCAGAAGTCGTGTCGACGCGAATCACGCCGTAGTCATACCCGTGCCTTCGGTACACGACGCTCGGCAGGGCACTTTCTTGATCGACGAAGAGGAAGAACGCATGCCCCACGAGCTCCATTTCATACAGCGCCTGATCCAGTGTCATCGGTGACGCCTTGTGCAGCTTTTCCCGTACGAGCATCGGGCCGGAGTGCTCGCGGCCGTCAGGATCGTCGCTGGGCGCGTCGTCGCCGAGGGCAGCCAGGTTCGCCAACGCTGCGGCGCGCTCGCCCAACTCCTTGGTGGCGGTGGCTACGGAGACCGGAGTCCGAGCGCCCCGATGCACGTGGCGGCGGTCTGCTGCTTTGCGAAGTCTTGCCTCAAGCTTTGCCCATGCGAGGTCGAAGGCCTCCAGCATTTCGTGCGCCGAAGCCTCTGCGCGGATCACCGGACCAGGCGAAACACAGGTCAACTCGACCCGCTCGCAGATCTCCGACATCCGCGGATTGCGCTCGCGCGAGACCTCGACATCGACTCGCTGGGCCTTGGGCGCCAGTTTCGCCACCTTGGCGAGCTTGTCCTGCGCGTGCGTACGGAGCAGAGCGGGGACGTCGATATGCCGGCCGGTGACCACGATCTCGACCAATGCTCCTCCATCTGTACGGACAGATCCGGCCCCATCGAGGCGCTTATGGTCCGGTTTGGTAATCATCGTCAGGTTCCTTCCCCATATTGGCGGTGTGACGCCCGCCCGGCCGACCTGGTCTTCGACCCCACATTCGCCTGCCGAGGTGCTCGCGGCGCGCAGTTGCGCATCGGTGCCACTACTGACCTTCTCTCGGTCGGCAGCCATGTGAACCGCCGGCGAGGCAGGACTTACTTCTAAGCCGCACCGTGATCGGACGACGACAAGTCGCCTTACGTGGACCGTTTTGCCTGCGACTGGCATCGGCTAATCGGCAGAAGTACCCACCGACGCAACCACGGACCCGGGCGGACGCCACACACTCAACCTAGCCCGCTGCGGGCGGCCCGCACAGATCGGCGGCCGCGGCCGGATGCCTGCGAACGGTCCCGGCGACGCACGCGATGCCGATCACCACGGCACCGGCATGACTTAATGCCCGAGCGGCCTCGGCGGCGGTGGCGCCGGTCGTCACGATGTCATCGACGATCACCACCCGTCGTCCCCGCACGAGCGCAGGCCGCCGCACAGCCAACGCGCCCGAGAGATTTGCTTGGCGTGCGTGAACATCGAGCCCCGACTGGTCAGAAACCGTTCGACCCTGTCTCAGGACCGCGCGCACATCGACCTGCAGGCCGGTGGCCCGCAGGTAGCCACCGGCCGTGGCAGCCAGTGCACCAACAGGATCGTGACCCCGCGCGCGTCGAGTGGCGATGGCTGACGGGACGGGGACGAGCACACATGCGGAATCATCACGACCGACGACGCCGAGCACGCTGGCGGCGAGGCTGCCGGCTAGCTCGCGACGCAGGCACAGCCGGCCGCGCTCTTTGTAGTCGAGCAGCGCAGCACGGATCACGCCGTCATACGCGCCAGCAGCAAATGCCGGGACGACGGTGCGCGAGCCGGGAACGGCGATGTCCCAGCTCGCTGGGACCGACTGTCGAATCGCCGACACACACTGCGGGCACAGCCCGCGCAGCCGCAACTCGGGTTCGTCGAGCCGGCCGCATCCAGCGCAGCGCGACGGCAGCAAGAGCTCGAGCACGGACGCGACAGCCTTCACGAAGGCAAGCCCTTCACGAACGCAAGCATCGTCCTAAGAGCACATTGGCCTGGAGTTCAGCGAACGACGTGTGCGCGCAGCTCTCGGCGTCCACATGGCT
>DASRZB010000082.1:0-3351 GCA_035653855.1 Acidothermaceae bacterium
GTGTGGGACACCTGCCTTGCGCTGATCGCCCTCTTCGACGCAGGCGCCGACGTTGACGACCCGGCAGTGCGTTCGGCTGTCGACTGGTTGCTCGCCGAAGAGGTCCAGGTCAAGGGCGACTGGGCGGTCAAGCGGCCCGACCTCGACGCTGCGGGCTGGGCGTTCGAGTTTGCCAACGATGCCTACCCCGACATCGACGACACCGCCGAGGTGGTGCTGGCGCTTCGCCGCACCGGTCCTGTGTTGCGGCCCGACGTTGCGGCCGCAGTGCAGCGCGGAACCCGGTGGGCCGTCGGCATGCAGTCACGTGACGGCGGATGGGGCGCGTTCGACGCCGACAACACCCGCCGTCTGGTCGAGAAGGTGCCGTTCTGCGACTTCGGTGCAGTGATCGACCCACCGTCCGCCGATGTCACCGCACATGTGGTCGAGATGCTCGGGCACAGCGGAATGGCGCACACAACGGCCGCGCGACGCGGCGTCCGATGGCTGCTTGACGCGCAGGAAGAAGACGGTTCGTGGTTCGGCCGCTGGGGCGCGAACTACGTCTACGGAACCGGCGCCGTCCTTCCCGCACTTGCGGCAGTCGGTGCCGATCGCGACTCGATACCTGTGCGTCGTGCCGTGCACTGGCTGGAGAAGCATCAGAATCCGGACGGCGGGTGGGGCGAGGATCTGCGCTCCTATACCGACGATGAGTGGCGAGGCAGGGGAGAGTCGACCCCATCGCAAACAGCGTGGGCGCTCCTCGGGCTGCTCGCCGTCGACCCTGAGAACGACGCCGTCACGCGCGGCGTCGACTGGCTCACGCGTACCCAGCGAGCCGACGGCGGCTGGGACGAAGACCTCTACACCGGCACTGGGTTCCCCGGCGACTTCTACATCAACTACGAGATGTACCGCGTGGTGTTTCCGCTCAGCGCGCTCGGCCGGTACCTGAGCGCCCAAAAGGTCATCCGGTTGCCGTGAACGATCTGCTGATTGTCACCGCGCTGCGTACCGAGTATGCCGCGCTCGCAGGCCGCGTGCCCGGCGCGACGTTGGCGCGCTGCGGCATGGGGCCGGAGAAGGTCCGGGAGTGGCTGCCGCGACTGTCACAGCTGGCGCCAAAGGCGGTCGTCGTCGTCGGCGTCGCGGGTGGTCTTGATCCCACGCTGCGCCCTGGTGACGTGGTCGTGGCTACTGAAGTGCGCGATGAGCGTGGTCGGATCGTGCAGCGCGCCGCGGCGCCCCTCGTGGCGGAGTTGCGTCGCCTGGGGCTACGGGTCCGCACCGGTCCGATGCTCAGCAGCGATCACATCGTGCGCGGCACCGCCGCCCGCGCACGCCTCGCGGCTACTGGCGCGATCGCTGTCGACATGGAATCCGCCGCGATCGTGCGAGCAGCCGCCGGCATCCCGACTGCTGTCGTTCGCGTCATCGTCGACACCGCCTACCGTCCGATGACGAGCCTGAACACGGCGACTGCTGGCGCGCGTGCGCTGCTGACGCTGCACAAGATGGGTCCGGCGCTTCGGCAATGGGCCGACCTCGTGGGCCCCCGGCGGGTGCTGCTCGCGGCACCCCGGTCGTTCTGTGCCGGCGTCGAACGCGCGATTGACATCGTCGAGCTGGCCCTGCAGCGCTACCCGCGACCGGTCTACGTCCGCCGGCAGATCGTGCACAACGCCCACGTGGTCGCCGACCTCCAACGGCAGGGCGCGGTGTTCGTCGAAGAACTCGACCAAGTCCCCGATGGGACGACGGTGGTGTTCTCGGCGCACGGCGTCGCACCCGCCGTCCGGGCTGAGGCTGCGCGCCGCGGGCTCAACGTCATCGATGCCACCTGCCCGTTGGTCGCGAAGGTCCACAGCGAGGCGCGCCGGTTCACCGCACGCGGTGACACCGTGCTGCTCATCGGGCACGCGGGCCACGACGAGGTCGAAGGCACGATGGGCGAGGCGCCGGGCAAGATCCTGCTTGTCGAGAACGTCGCCGACGCTGAGCGGGTCAGCGCCGACGACCCCGAGCACGTGTCGTTTCTGATGCAGACCACGCTCGCGGTCGACGACGCGATGGACACCGCTGACGTGCTGCGCCGACGGTTCCCGTCTATCGAGTCGTCGGCGACCGACGACATCTGCTACGCGACCACCAACCGGCAACAGGCAGTGCGTGCCATCGCCGCTGAATCCGACGTCATGATGGTGCTCGGGTCGGCGAACTCCTCGAACTCCGTGCGCTTGGTCGAAGTGGCGGAGCGCCTCGGAGTCCCTGCTCATCTCGTTGACGATGCCACCGACATCTTGCCCGAATGGCTTGATGGCGCGTCGACGATCGGTATTACCGCCGGAGCGTCGGCTCCACCGCATTTGGTCGACGAGGTCATCGAAACGCTTCGCGCGCTCGGCCCCGTCGATGTCATCCAGCGTGCCGTCGCAGATGAAGACGTCACGTTTTCACTACCGAAAGGTGTTGCAGGCTGATGCCCATTCCCATGCGCCAAGGAGCACGCATCGGCTGGTACCTGTTCGCGCAGAAGAAGCTGCACCGACGCGAGAAGTTCCCGCTGATCGTCGAGCTCGAGCCGCTGTTCGCCTGCAACCTCAAGTGCAACGGTTGCGGCAAGATCCAGCAGCCGCACGACCTGCTGGCCCAGCGGATGCCGGTCGAGCGGGCCATCGCGGCGATCGAGGAAGCTGGCGCACCGATGGTGTCACTGGCCGGTGGTGAGCCGTTGATGCACCCGCAGATCGACGTGATGGTCAACGAGCTGGTGAAGCGCAAGAAGTACGTCTACCTATGCACCAACGCCGAGTTGGTTCGCAAGCGTTGGGACAAGTTCAACTTCAAGCCGTCGCCGTACTTCGCGTTCACGATTCACATCGACGGTCTCCGGGAACGTCACGACGAGTCGGTCGCGAAGCAGGGTGTGTTCGACGAGGCCATCGAAGCGATCAAGTTCTTGAAGGAAAAGGGATTCCGGGTCACAACGAACTCGACGTTCTTCAACACCGACACACCGCAGAACATCATCGACGTGATGAATTTCCTGAACGACGAGGTCAAGGTCGACCAGATGATGATCTCCCCGGCCTACGCCTACGAGAAGGCGCCCGACCAAGACCACTTCCTCGGTGTAACCGAGACGCGTGAGCTGTTCTCCAAGGCGTTCGCAGGTGGCAACCGCAAGCGCTGGCGTCTCAACCACTCGCCGCTCTTCCTCGACTTCCTCAACGACGAGCTCGAGGTGGATCAGATGATGATCTCCCCGGCCTACGCCTACGAGAAGGCGCCCGATCAAGAGCACTTCCTGGGCGTGCGCCAGACGCACGAGCTCTTCCAGCAGGCGTTCGCCGACGGCAGGCGCAA
>DASRZB010000083.1:0-4367 GCA_035653855.1 Acidothermaceae bacterium
AAGCCGAACCCTCACATTCGACGCTTCCGAGGGCGACACGATTGCCTTCCGCTGCAGCGGCAAAAGAGTCCTGCCGATCTTCCTCGCGTCCTTCGTCGTACCCAGCCTCGCACTTTCCCTCAAACGCGAGTAGCCCCGAGACGACACCACGGCGTCTTGAGCACACCCGCCGTCAAACTGAACATCCTCAACTCGGCACGACCGAACACGCATCATTGCGGCAGAGTCGGATGGTTAGTCGCTGGTGTTGTCGGCGGCTCGCACCATCAGTCGTGCGACGGCGGTCTCGAGTTCGGGAAGGTCGTTGGCGATGGTGGCGGCGATGATCGCGTGGGAGGTGTCGAAGTAGCGGTGCGCGAGCCGGTCGCGCATCGCGGCGATCTGTGCCCACGGGATGCCGGGTTCGGTGTCAAGCAGGTCGTTCCCGATGCTCTTGACGGCTTCTCCGATTTCGATGAGTCGGACGCGGACCGCGTCAAAAATCAAGCTGTCCGACAACTCACCGCGTTGCCGGTGGGCACCGATCGCGATGATTGCGGCGCTGATGTCGGCCAGCCGTTGAGGGTCGTGGCGGCTCACAGCGGGACCAGTTCAGCTAACACGTTGCGCCGCACACCGGGCTTGAGATCAGCGGCCGGGACCAGATCAACGGGTGCGCCAAGCAGTTCTTGGAGCTCCGCCGCGAGACGGCCCAGCTCGAACAAGCCCACGCCCGGCGGCAGTGTCACCAGCAGGTCAACGTCGCTATCGGCGCGATCCTCACCACGCGCGACACTGCCGAACACGCCGCTGATCGTCACACCATGGGCAGCGGCGGCGCGCAACATCGCGACCCGATGACGCCGCAGCCGCCGACCCAACGGCCCCACCAGCCCACTTAGTGGCGCCGCGGCTCGCCGCACCCGAATGTCCAGCCGAGACCCACTCGCCTCGACCAGCGCGGCCAAAGTGGACAACGCCGGCTGACGACGCCCCGACTCATACACACTGATCACACTTTGGGTGACACCCGCCCGCGCCGCTAACTCGGCCTGCGACAACCCCGCCCGCGCCCGCGCCGTTCGCAGCAAGGCACCAGCTGAGGGCACGTCAGGCATGAGATCAATATAGCGGATCGTGCATGGCAAAGTCATCCGCTATTCGGCAATGATCGAGTTTCGATCAGCCAGTTTCAGCCCCCCCGGGCCGGCCGACGTCGCCGGTTAGGCGACCGCGTGGGTCGTGCCGGCGAGGAGATCGAGCAGGGGCTGCGTCGGGATCTTGATCAGCCGGCCGAGTCGGAGCGCCGGGGTCGGCCACTGGCCGTTGTGGACGAGCTTGTACGCCGTCGTCCGCCCCACACCAAGCAGCGCGGCGGCTTGGACAAGGTCGAGGACGGCGGGCAGCGGCACCGCTGCGTCGACGAGTGTCGCCGGCCGTCCGGGGCCCGAGTTTCGATCGCGTGCTGCGTGTGTCGTGTCGGGTCTCGCCATCGGGGTCGCTCCTTGTCCGGGGAATCTTTACTGTCTGTGCTGTGTGTCATGTAGTCCGCTAGGTACAGGCGTCTTGGGCACCTTGGAAGTGGACACGCGCGCGGACCTGAACCGCGGCAACACCTGGGCGAGACCGTGGGTGACGTCTGACCATGGGCCCGACCAGGCACGCGACATCTGAGCTCCCGTGGGTGAGCACGGACATTCCGACAGGCCGTGGTGGCTTGTCGTTCGTGGAAGTGGGGAGCTCGAATCGGTGTCGTCAATCGGTGAAGATTGGAAGGGCGTCGACCAAGTGCTCGGCCACGGCGTGCAGGGTGCGGACGACGGCGGTGTCGGTGTCGACGTCCTCGGCAGTGATCGGTGTGTTGTCCTCGTACTCGACTTGGTTGCGGTTTCGCCGTAAGCGCGCGAAGGGGCGGAACGCCTCGCGGGGTGGCGGTTGAGTGAACTGAGCGGTGATGGCTTGTTGGATCGCATAGTGTCCGCCCTTGCTGGTGGCACGCAGACCTTGTGCTTGCAGCACAGCAGCGAGACTTTTGCGTGCGGCGTCGTAGAGCAGTGAGTACGCGCCGGTCGGGTCTGCGTTCGCGACGGTGTGCGCGCTGTCGATGTGGCCGGCGGCTTGGGCGAGGAACCCATGAGCTGCCTCAAGTGACGGGGCGACCTTCTCCAGATTGCCCGCCGCGATCAACTCTTTGATCGTCTCGATGCCGGTCGGCCAGCTAGCCACGCACGCCTCCGATTGTCAGCTTGACGAGGGGGCGCTGCTTGGCGGTGCGGGTGAACGCGTCCTTCGGGTCGCGCCAGGCCGAGGGGCTCCGAAAGATCACTTGGCCGTCGTGCCCTGCAGCGCGCAGCGCCTCGACGACCGCCTCGGTGACGTCGTCGCGGTCCGGCTTACCCACGACGATGACATCGACGTCGTTGGGGAAAGCGCCAGGCTGTCCCTCGTACCGCGCCGCCCAGGAGCCGGCGATGAAAGCCTGCTCGACGCCGGGAATGCCGCTAAGCGCGGTCTCGACGACGGTCTTGGGCCCGTAGCCAAGAAGGAGCAGGTTGGCCAGCGGGCCGATGAGCGCGCTAGTGCCGGCACGCAGCAATCGCGTGCGCCCAGCTCGGCGGTCCGCGAGGATGCCGGCTTGCACGAGGCGCTCAACCTCTGCGTGCAGGTTGCCGGGGTCGCTGCCGGTCTCACGCGCGAGGTCGGCGATGCTCGCCTCCCTGTCCGGGTGTAGCAGCACTGCGGCCAGCAGGCGGGCTTGCGTCTCGCTCCGCAACACCGGTACGAGCACCGAAGCGTTTCGTGTCATGCAAACACGATATCATGTGCCTATGACACGAAAGAGGCCAACGATCGTGGGACCGACGGTCTGAGTTTGTGGGCACATTGTGGGCACAATGTGGGCACGGACCCGCAGAACAAGTCCGATCTTGGCCAGCACAGGCCAACGCGGAAACCCTTACGCTGCAAGGAAAATCGGCCCAGACTGGCACCACTCATCATCACGTGATATCGCCTTTAGGCCCCTCATAATCCGTCGGTCCTGGGTTCGAGCCCCAGCCGCCCCACCCATCCTGTGTAGTAGTCCTGTAGTAATCCGGCTGATGCTTGACAGTTCGGCTTCGGTTGATGCATTACACAGTTTCGGCCGATGGTTGACACACCTACGTCGGCTGATCCTTGACACTCCCTCGCCATGAGGGAGATTTCTGTGGTTGAGCAGCGGTATCAAGCGGTGCTCGCGGTTTTGGCCGACGGGCGCACGGTGGCTGAGGTCGCGGGGCAGTGGTCGGTGTCGCGGCAAACAGTGCACTCCTGGCTGGCCTGCTATGAGACAGCCGGGCTTTCGGGGTTGGTGGATCGTTCGCATCGGCCGGTCTCCTGTCCGCACCAGCTCGGTGGTGAGGTCGTCGAGGTGGTGTTGGCGTTGCGCCGCTCCCGCCCGTATTGGGGTCCGCGGCGGCTGGTCCTGGAGCTGGTCCGTAAAGGGATCGATCCGGTGCCGAGTGAGTCGGCGGTCTACCGGGCGTTGGTGCGTGCGGGGATGGCGATCACACCTCTGGCGAGGTCGACGTCCTCCCACGACAATCCGACCGCCTCGCCGCGGCGCAGTCCGCGCATCCCGATGAGGTGCCACATTGCGTACAGGTCGTCGGCTGCGGCGAAGTCGAGGAACTGTCCGTCCTGCGCCGCGGTCCACACAGCCACGCGGTGACGTTTTCCTGTGCGTTTCCATTCGGCGACCCGCTCGGGAGTCCACACGACGGCGCGCGGCGAATCGGTGTTGCCGAACTCGACGTGTTGGCCGGGGTTGCGGGCGATCATCTCCCGGCGCATCGCCTCACCTAACGCGACGAGCGCGGTGGCGTGCACGCGTCGAATCGTCGCCTCCGACGGCTTGCGTCGGCAGTTGGCCGGGGTCCGTGTGGAAGTCGGTTCGCCTGCGTCTCGCAAGCTCCGGTACCGTGCAGCCTTATTGGAGGTTGTACGCTAACCTCCAATAAGGAGGCCGCGTGTCGAAGGTTCTGAAGCGCCGCTGGCGCCGCGAGCTCGGTGGCTCCGGATTGCCACGTAAAGATCGCATGCCATGCGATTACGAGGCCTACGTCCCCGATCTCCTTGTCGGCCGCAAGCTCGTCCTTGACGGCGACGTCGCCGCTGACGTGGCTGACGCTGAGACTGCCATTCTCCGCCTAAATGCTGAAGCCCGAGCACTGGTTGACACCGAGGCCCTTGCCCGCATTCTGCTGCGAGCTGAGGCGGTTGCCTCATCGCGGATCGAAGGGCTCGAGGTCGGAGCACGGCGGTTGTTGCACGCGGAGCTGGCCCGAGGGTTGAACGAAGCCACCTCAGACGTCACGGCAACCGAGGTGCTCGGCAACATCGACGCG
>DASRZB010000084.1:0-2104 GCA_035653855.1 Acidothermaceae bacterium
TGCGACTTCAGTGAATCACCCAACGGAAACATCGCATGCGCCAGCTGTTGCGCGGTCAACACACCGAGCACGTACGACTGGTCCTTGTCGGGGTCAACTGCTCGATAGAGCTGCTGGCCGCCGGTGGGGTCGGCGACCAACCGCGCGTAGTGGCCGGTGCAGACGGCGTCGAAGCCGAGTGCCAGCGCCTTGTCGAGTACAGCCGAGAACTTGATGCGCTCGTTGCACCGAAGGCACGGGTTCGGAGTCCGCCCGGCGGCGTATTCGTTGACGAAGTCGTCGATCACGTCGTCGGCGAAGCGCTCGGCGAGATCCCATACGTAGAAAGGAATTTCGAGCACGTCGGCGGCCCGTTGAGCATCGCGCGCGTCTTCGAGGGTGCAGCAGCCGCGGGCGCCGGCCCGGTGCGATTGCGGGGCTCGCGACAACGCAAGATGGACGCCGGTAACGTCGTGGCCCGCGTCGACCACCCTGGCTGCGGCCACCGCAGAATCGACCCCACCCGACATGGCCGCAAGAACCTTCATGTCGCCATTAACCGCGAGCGACAGCAGAGACGACGCCGGCCCGATGGGCGCGTTCGACGGCGGCCGGCAAGACCGCGAGCAGCGCATCGACGTCAGCCGCAGTCGAGGTGTGACCGAGGGAGAACCGAAGCGTGCCGCGAGCGTCTTCGTCGTCAGCGCCCATCGCCAGCAACACATGGCTCGGGCGGGCGATACCGGCCGTGCAGGCCGAGCCGGTGGAGCACTCGACACCGCGGGCGTCGAGCAGCATCAGCAGTGCGTCGCCCTCGCAACCGGGAAAGGTGAAATGCGCGTTGCCGGGCAACCGCGCGTCGGCGCCGAGGCCGGGATCACCGTTCAACACCGCGCCGGGCACGGCCGCAAGCACACGTGCAACCAGATCGGTGCGCAATTCCAGATTCGCCGCCGCCCGTTCCGGCTGCGCGGCGATTGCGGCTTCAACCGCCGCCGCGAAGCCGGCGATCGCCGGAGTGTCGAGCGTGCCGGAACGCAGTCGCTCCTGGCCGCCGCCGTGCAAGACCGGTGTGACCGCGAGGTCGCGGGCTACGAGGAGGGCACCCACGCCGAGCGGACCGCCGATCTTGTGGCCGGCCACGCTCATCGCGTCGAGACCCGCGGCGCCGAAGTCGACCGGAATCTGGCCGACGGCCTGGACCGCGTCGCTGTGCACCGGAATGCCATAGGCGTGCGCGATCGTCACGATCTCGCGGATCGGCTGGACCGTGCCGACCTCGTTGTTCGCCCACATCACGGTGACCAGGGCGACGGATTCGGGGTCGGCCTCGATCGCGGCGCGCACGGTCTCGGGTTGCACCCGCCCGTGGGCGTCGACCGGCAGCCAGACCGCCTCCGCACCGTCGTGGCTGGCCAGCCACTCGACGCAATCGAGCACAGCGTGGTGTTCGACCGCGCTCGCCAGAATGCGCACGCGGCGCGGATCGGCGTCGTGCCGCGACCAGAACAGCCCTTTGACGGCCAGATTGTCGGCTTCGGTGCCGCCCGAGGTGAAGATCACCTCACTGGGACGGGCCCCTAGCCCGATCGCCACCGTCTCGCGGGATTCTTCGACCACGCGCCGGGCCGACCGACCAGCCCGGTGTAGTGAGGACGGGTTACCGACGTCAGCCAGGTGACGAGTCATCGCCTCGAGCGCTTGAGGCAGCATCGAGGTGGTGGCAGCGTGGTCGAGGTAGGCCGCGGGGTTCATCGGCTCCAGCGTAGCCGCCGGAATCGACCGGCACGGCTTGCACTCAGTCACACCCGTGAGCGTCCCGCTCAACCACACCCGTGAGCGTCCCGCTCAACCACACCCGTGAGCGTCCCGCTCAACGCCAACGCCGGTCCTGCCGATAGATGACCATGACGAGCGATCAGCTGTGCCCGTGCGGGCTGGCGGCTGCGAGCCCGGCACCGCGCTGTCGCGCGTGCCCGAGGCAGGCCGCGCCGTCGACGGCCGGTAACGGCGATTTCGAGTTCGGGGCGGCGGCGCCCCGCACCACCGATCCCGATCGGCCGGGCGTACTCATGACATATTCGCGCTGGAAGAAGTCGGACAACACCTTTGGACCGACCGGCCG
>DASRZB010000085.1:0-2188 GCA_035653855.1 Acidothermaceae bacterium
GCGCGTCTGGCGGATGGGTGCACATCGCCGTCCGGCAAGATCTTGCTGGACGCGACCGCTTCGTGACGGCGCAGCGTCATCGAGTCGGCACGGAGGAGCTCGCGTGACCTTGTACGACTGCGACGACCCCGACCAGCGCGCGACCGGGATCCGCGAAGCGGCGTACGCGGTTCGCCGCGGCGACCTGATCGTGCTGCCGACCGACACCGTCTACGGGATCGGCGCCGACGCATTCACGCCGTCCGCGGTTACCGCACTGCTGGCGGCGAAGGGCCGCGGCCGCGACATGCCGGTGCCGGTGCTGATCGGCTCACGCACAGTGCTCGATGCCCTTGTCGGGACGCTATCGGAGCCGGCTCGCCACCTCGTCGAGGTGCTGTGGCCGGGCGCGCTGACCATCGTGGTGCGGCACAATCCGGCGCTGGCGTGGGATCTCGGCGATGCGCGGGGCACCGTCGCGCTGCGGATGCCGGCCGATCTGCTCGCCCTCGAACTGCTCAAGGAAACCGGCCCGATGGCGGTCAGCAGTGCGAACCGCACCGGCTTGCCGCCGGCGATCACTTGCGCGAACGCCCAGGCGCAACTCGGTGATGCCGTCGCGGTCTACCTCGACTCCGGCCCAACGGTCGCTTCGGTGCCTTCGACGATCGTCGACGTCACGGGTGAGGTTCCGGTGTTGGTACGGCCCGGTTGGATCAGCCTCGAACGGCTTCGTGAGATCGTGCCCGGACTCGAGACGCGCGCGTAAGGTCCTGGCGCGCCGGAGCCGTAGAGTAAGGCTGGTCGAAGATCGACCCCGCCGCCGCCCCGAAGGAGTGACGTGCGCGAGTACCTGATCACGCTGTTGGTCGCGGCGACAGTCACCTACGTCGCCACGCCCATTGCGCGCAGGTTCGCCGTGCGGGTCGGCGCGTTCACCGGTGTCCGTGATCGCGACGTCCACTCGATCCCGACCCCGCGCCTGGGCGGTGCGGCGATGTTCGCCGGCATGGCCGCCGCACTGCTGGTGGCCTCGAGGATGCCGACGCTGCAGGTCGTCAACCAGCGATTCTCCGAGCCGCGCGCGCTCCTGCTGGGCGGTGGCGTCGTGTTCGTGTTCGGCGCTCTCGACGACCGATTCAACCTGGACGCCGTTACCAAGCTCGCGGGACAGATTCTCGCCGCGTCGGTGATGGTGTTGCAGGGCGTACAGCTGCTGTGGCTGCCGATTCCCGGCCAGGGCACGTTGATCCTCGGCCAGGACTGGTCGGTCGTGCTGACGGTCTCGTTCATCGTGATCGTGATCAACGCTGTCAACTTCATCGACGGACTCGACGGTCTGGCAGCGGGCGTTGTCGGCATCGCCGCGCTCGCCTTCTTTGCTCTGTCCTACAACCTCTCGGTGCAATCGCACCTGGCGTACGCGTTGCCACCGATGCTGATCGCCATTATCACGGCCGGCCTGTGTCTGGGATTCCTGCCCCACAACTTCCACCCGGCGCGGGTCTTCATGGGTGACTCGGGTTCGATGCTCATCGGCCTGCTGCTCGCGGCGTCCACTGTCTCGTTGACCGGACAGGTCGACGTCGTGACGCAGTACCAGCAGTACGGCGCGTTTCTGCCGTTACTGTTGCCGTTTGCGATCCTCCTGGTGCCCTTCGCCGACCTCATCCTTGCGGTCGCCCGCCGCACCAAACAGGGCCGCGCGCCGTGGTCGCCCGACAAGCAGCACTTGCACCACCGGTTGCTCGAGCTCGGCCACTCTCAGCGGCGGGCGGTGTTGATCATGTACTTCTGGTCGGCACTATTCGGCGCTGGCGTGGTCGCGCTTTCGGTCACCAAGGGCCCATTGGTCGTGGTCGCGTTGGGCGGGGCACTGGCCGCGATCGCGCTGGCGCTGGTGAACCTGCCAAGGCTGCGGGCCGCACAACGCGCGCGCCACGGACCGGCGTGACCCGGGCACGCTCCCAGACGGGGCAGACCGTAAGATGACTTCCGCTCCCCAGAGGCCGCAACCGGGTCTCTACGCCCTGATTGGCATTGGCACCTTGAACTTGGTGTCACTTCTGATCGGGCTGGGGATCGGTTGGTTCCTCGACGGTCGGTTTCACTCGTTCCCCGCCGCCACGCTGATCGGTCTGGGTCTGGGGATCGCCGCGGGACTTGCCGCAAGTTGGATGCAAATCCGTCGGTACTTCACCGACGCCAG